>JASGGM010000142.1:0-6424 GCA_047605045.1 Acinetobacter sp.
AGTGCGTCTACCAATTTCGCCACGCCCCCGATGGATGTGTATATTATAGTTCCATTACTACATTGACAAGTTTTTTTTAACATCAAACCTATCGTTTGAATATTTAATCATCAAAACAATGGTTTATGATTTATTTTATAGCAATTCCAAGAGAGTTTCCAAAGTTCCACATCGTTGTTCAATCGATTTAGCCGTCATCGTATTTAAGCATGGTTGCAAATATTTAAATTTTTCAGGTAATTGTAAATGTGCTGTTTGACAATGAAAAAATGCCCAATCCTGATATGATCGAGTAGCCAATTTTCTACCGTCTAACCATTCAAACAAGATTATCCCCAAGGCATAAATATCAGATTGTATCGTTTTGCTTTTTCCTTGAAATAATTCGGGAGCCATATAACGTGGTGTCGCATTTAATACCATCGGTTGTAGTTGTGCTATTTGTTGTATCTGTTCAAAATCGATGAGTTTGATTTGGTCTTGCTGTTGTCTGAAATGTCCCATTTTTAGATCACCATGAATTGTCCCAAGCCGATGAAACTCATGTAAGCCCTGTATAATCCATTTTATTTTTTGCGAAATATCATTGTGATGCATTGCTGATATATCGGTGAATGCAGGCTCGGCATGATCTATCACCAATACATTTCCCTGTTGTTTTAACGATGGGAAATGTGATGCATCCATAATCTGATGATTCAATATTAAAGGATGTTGCTTAATATATTGATAAAAACCAAGTTCTCTCGCAAAGCTTTCTACATATTGCGGGTGCCCATCTTCAGATTGTGATTTAAGCCAATATTTGTGATCTTCATTTTGAAAAACATGTAATTGGCGTCCATAACTTAGGCTTTGATCTGAACTATATCTGATGATTTGAGCGCTGTGCATAGTGAATCGCTTGTAATGCGTGTTCAATGGTTTTACCAATCCGAGCATGTATTTCTATACTTGAAACTTTAGGCCACGTCGCTCGCTCCCCTTCTTTCTGCAAACGTTTGAAAAGCTGTGGTTTTGGATTTTGTAACATATATAAATAATGTTTAAGATCATAATGCGCAAAGATATTAACATCGCCATAATAACGCTGGTCTACAATGCCATAGCAATGATCAAGTATTCGTCGTACTGGTGGCAAATAACCAAGCCGTTCTCGGGTAAAGTCCATCATCCCTTTCGTAAGCACTTTGCCTTGTCGACGAATAATACGTTCTGGCCAACTGAGTAAATCTTTGCGGTAGCGTTGTTCATCTGTCTGCATAAATGGCACCACATGTGGGTTAACCTGACAGGCAATGGTATAATTGATATTATAAAGTCGCACCATTTTCTCTTGTGGAAAATCGCTACGCATGCTGCCATCCACCCAATAAGTATTGGCCATAAATGGTGTATGTTCACCATCATAGCGTTTTGCCGTTAAATGTACTGGCGGAAATAAGATTGGGACGGCGCAGGATGCCAATACAGCACTCCAAACTAGTAAATCTGGTGAAGTAAAACGGTTTAAAATTCGGGCATCCTGAGAAGCATCGTAAGGTGCAACAGCAATATTGATATTGAGTCCCGAACGTTGATAGGCTTCTTCAAACGTTAAGTCTCCCAGATTTTCGATAAGAAATTTTTTCAGATAATCGACATCGGCCAAGCCATTTTTGTCTTTCATAAATGATTTTAATGATTTGAAGTGAAAGGCATCACTAAATACCCGTTCGCCATTCAAAATTTGTGTAAATTGTTGTGGTGTGGAGACACCTAACATTGCAGTGATAATTGCTCCTGCACTTGAACCTGATAGTACTCTTGGCATAAGGTCTTGTTCTTGCAAGACTTTACAAACACCTCCATGAAACAATCCTAATGTTGCACCCCCCGAGAACATTAGAGCGGGTTGCCCATAGGCGGTCTGGCAGTTTTGAAAAAATGTCGCTTTTTCTGCCAGTGAGATGAGTTCATTCGGTACGGCAACCACATACTGCAAACATAAGCTCACTTCTTCAACATAGTCTTCAATAATTTTTTTTGTACCCAAATGACACACCACAAACAGCATTGGGTGGCATATATTGGCAATGTCGTGAGTGAGTCCCTCTCGTAAAATATGCATTAAATCTTGTAAGCGATGTTGTGTTCGATATTTTTTCAACAAATTCAGGCGATGGGCAATGACTTCTGCATCGAAATAAGGTGAAGAATGATCCGTCTTCCATGCTTGTACGCCCGACTCTTCATCTAGTTGCAAAGCAATCTCTTTCCATTCTTGATAATTTTCAGCATGCTGCAATTGCCGTCTTAATTTTTTTAAGCGGCTTGCATGTTGTTTTTGCGGATTTTCTGTCAAAAGATTAAACATCACCATGTTCGTTTATTTTTGTCCCTTGCAATCCTGTGTATGCTTCAAATTAACTGATAATGAGGGGGAAGATCAATTGCAATTTATATTGTATTTATCGCATAGTGAGGATCTATCCTATTCAATTGGATTGTAGCATGGATGTTATTAAAAGCAGTTTAAAGGATGTTTTATGCAAATTGATGATGAAATGACACTCAAGAAAATTCAAATTTTCTTGGCGTTTATGCGTTTTGGCAATTTGTCTAAAACAGCCGAAGATTTACAGATGAGTAATGTTAGTGTGCATAAG
Source organism: Acinetobacter sp. (assembly GCA_047605045.1). GTDB lineage: Bacteria > Pseudomonadota > Gammaproteobacteria > Pseudomonadales > Moraxellaceae > Acinetobacter. The sequence continues at coordinate 2,649 of JASGGM010000142.1, forward strand.
GCATTGCATTCCATCGAAAATTCTTTACGTTGTCCATTGTTTAAATTGGAAGGTCGCAATCTTATTCCGCTCAAAAGTGCTTACGTTTTTGAAGAACATGCCAGAAAAATTGTGCAGGATATTGTGCACGGCGTTGAAAAAACACGTGAAGCAGCAGGCTTTGCTGCGAAGGTATTACGTTTGGGTTCACTGTATTCGTTAACAGTCAAAACAATTCCTTCTTTAATTAGTGGCTTAAAACTACGTCGCAGTGAGTTGGATATTCAGTTATTTCTGAGTTCAAATCAGGATTTAGTAAATAAATTAAAACAAACCGAGATTGATGCAATTGTTGTGGCTTTGAATGAAACAACCAGCAATGCTGATTTTGAAATTTTACCAATGTTTCAGGATGATATCTTCCTTGCTGTGCCCAAAGACTCCCGTTATGCGGACTGTACCGAAATTGATTTACGCCTTTTAAAAAAGGAAACGTTCATTACCCTCAACAAAGGTTTTGCAACGCATAGCGACAGTGAAATTGTATTCAAAAAAGCAGGGTTTGAACCTAAAGTTGCATTACAAGTAACTGATATTTTCACATTAATTAGCATGGTGAGTTCTGGCGTTGGTTATGCTTTACTGCCTGGTCGAATTTCAGCTGTATATGAAAGTTCAGTGAAGCTCATTCCTTTACAAGAGAATTATCGCATTCAACAACATATTGGTTTGGTGTTTTTAAAAAGTAAAGAACGTGATCCGAATTTATTGGCGCTCATTGCAGAATGTCGTATGTTTGCTCAGGCATTTCAGCAACACGCGATGAAATGCCCAAGTTCAGTGTAAATTTCAGTTGCCAACCAATAGTTTAACCGCAAAATAGAGAACCGATGGCCCCATTAAACAGCCCAGTCCCGTATGAAAAGTTGCCGTTAAGGCACCATAAGGAACTAAACGGCGATCGGTTGCAGCCAACCCTGCCGATACACCACTGACTGTCCCTGCCAAGCCACCAAAAATCATGGCTGAGCGTGGGTTATCTAAAGCCATAAATTTTGCTGCCATTGGTGTGGTGACCATCACACAAATTGCTTTCACCAAACCAGTGGCGATTGACAATGCCATGACATCAGAGCTTGCACCAATCGCAGCACCAGTCACTGGTCCAACAATATAAGTGACTGCTCCTGCACCAATCGTGGTAATGCTAATCGCATCTCGATAACCAAAAATCCATGCAAAACTGCAGCCCACAATAAACGGTAAAATTGTACCCAACAACAGTGAAAATGCACCAATAAACCCTGCTTTTTTGGCTTCAGTGGCTTGTACTTCAAATGCTGTGGCAACGATCGTGAAATCTCGCAACATGGCACCACCCATGAGGCCAACACCTGAAAATAATGCAATATCGGTAATACCTTTATCTCCGCCTGTTACCGTGCCACCAATCCATGCCAAAATCAAACCAATCACGATCGCAATGGCAGATCCATGGACGCGTCCATTGGTCAGATATTTAGAGATTTTACTCGATAGCCACATAATGAGTGCGACCATGGCAAAGGCCGTAATGAGTCCCAAATGGGTTAAATCTTTGATTAATAATTCAGCCATGTGCTTTGCCTCCAATGCCTGTTGTGGTTATTTCATCTTCCAACTCCTTTGGAAGGGGTTCACCTTTGTGATATCGACTCAACACAGCAATGGTGAGTCCACAAACGACGACTGAAAAAATCGCAGCTAAAACGGCCATATGACCACTGCTCAGCGCAGATGCAACATTTTGTTGCGATGACATGGCAACCACCACTGGAATATACATGGTGCCCCAAAAAGTCACGCCTTTTTCCGTTTCAGGAATCATCAAGCCACGTTTATTCATCCATAATCGAATGAAAATCAGTAAAATCATGGCAATACCTACACCACCTACATTGGATTTCACACCCAACATGATGCCCAGTACATCACCCAAAATCGTACCCACCAAGGTACAAAATGCCAGTATTCCTACACCATAAATAATCATTGCGCTTTCCTCATATCCTTGGAAATTCGTTGTTTTTTACCGCTATTCTCTCCATGAAAATAGTAGCTAATGTGTTGTGTTAAGCTTGATTCTTCATTCATTATTCTCCTTTTGCATTATGGCAATCATGTTATCTAGTCGAGTGCCTTGAAATGCGACTGTTGTGCCATCGTGCATAATTCTTCGGGACAATCCTGTCAGTACTGTTCCAGGGAGCATCTCGATTTGTAATTTAACCTCTCGCTCCCATGCCGCTTGTACCGTATTTTCCCATTCCACAATTCGAGCCATGTTGTTGGCCAAATCGTGTCGAATAACATGTGGATCGCGAATTAACCGTGCTGTACTACTGCTGATATAGCCAATTTTTGCAGTGTCGAACCTCACGTTTTGCATGGCTTGTTCAAGTTGCACTGCCTGTTCACGCAATAGCTCACAGTGTGAAGGCATACTCACAGCCAACCGTTTCACGACAACACCCGATGGTTTGGCTATTTCGGCAACATATTGCATTGCAGTATTTGCCCCTGAAATAACAATTTGGTTGTGTGCATTAATATTGGCAATATAAACAGCAAGACCCTGTTGTTGCGCCTGATTCACCCATGTTTCAACCTGCCCACGCGATGCTCCAATCATGGCAGTCATCCCATAGCCATCTGGATATGCGCTTTGCATCAGTTCACCGCGCAATGCCACCAGTCTGACGGCATCTTCAAACTGTAAAACGCCTGCAACCACTGCCGCCGCCCATGCACCAATCGAAAGTCCTGCGACATAATCGGGTCGAAGTTGTTGCACGAATAGTATTTCGGAGCTAATCACCCCTGCCAGTAATAAACACAATTGCACAGCACGCGTATTGTTTAATGCCTCAGCCCGATCAAGCAGCATGACATCTTCAGCCAACGCCGCACTGGCACGTTGCAAAAACTGGGTGGTAACTGCCGAATCAGGCAATTCATGTAACATGTTTGGCTTTTGCACGCCTTGCCCTGGATACACCCATATTGTTTTCATGCTGTCACCTCGACGTTATACCAAGGGTTTTCAACAAGTTTTGCACCAGATGATGCCTTCAGGAGCACTCGATCTCGGCAATTTGCCCAATCGGCTAATGACACACCACCCAAAGGCGTTTGCAATTGCACATCTACCTGAAAATGCGGCTGCTGTAATTGCCCAAGTAACTGTTGTGCCTGTGCTTTTGATATTTCGTTATCGCTACGAACAAGAATATCCAAATCACTATTGGCATGCGTGACCCGAATCCCTGTTGCCAATTCAAAACCTGAGCTCCCTGTAATGCCCCAGTGCCACGCGGTTTCCTGTAGTTGCCAATAAACACATTGTATTTTTTGGGCAATATGAGGAAACTGTTGACTATCGACATGAATCAATTGTTCAGGGCGAATGACTTTCGCAATCGCTGTTTTCGGCATAAATGTCGCAAAACGTTGTTGTTTCAACACACCACGAATACCAACAGCGATGCTATGCTCAGTAGCTTGCGCACGGCGAACTACCACAGGCTGCCCTGTTTCCACCACAGCAAACACCCAATCAGGGGTATCACTTGGTAAATGTTGAGACGTTAATCCCCACAATAAATCATGAGGTTGAACGACCATGTTCATTACCATTGCTCACGCAAAAGTGCACGAACCCGCTGCGATGCTTGTCGGTTTTGTCCCTGAAACCGTGTAGATAAGCTGCGATCTGGCTGTGCCTGAATCTCACGAAGTTGTTGTTGCACATACTGAAT
>JASGGM010000143.1:0-6417 GCA_047605045.1 Acinetobacter sp.
AAAGCCATCTTAGAAAAAATCTTGCCGTTACTAGACGATGGCAAACCTGCTCGTGCTGCCGATTTATCAGACGATGATAAAAAACTGATTCGTGGTTATGGCCTACTAACTTTAAAACCAACAATGTACATTGCGAACGTTGCTGAAGATGGCTTTGAAAACAATCCACATTTAGATGCTGTGAAACAACTGGCCGAATCTGAAAATGCGATTGTTGTTCCTCTATGCAACCAAATCGAATCTGAAATTTCTTTACTCGAAGATGAAGATCGTGCTGAATTTCTTGAAGCATTGGGTATGGAAGAACCTGGTTTAAACGTGGTTATTCGTGCTGGCTACAAACTGTTAGGTTTACAGACTTACTTTACTGCTGGTGTACAAGAAGTACGTGCATGGACAGTAAAAGTTGGCGCAACGGCACCACAAGCAGCAGGTGTCATCCACACCGACTTCGAAAAAGGCTTTATTCGTGCTGAAGTGGTTGCATATGATGACTTTATACAATACAACGGCGAGTCTGGTGCAAAAGAAGCTGGAAAATGGCGTTTAGAAGGTAAAACTTATATTGTGCAAGATGGCGATGTTATGCATTTCCGTTTTAATGTATAAGTCTGATTACACACCAAAAGGTCCTTTTAAAGGGCCTTTTTTATTATTAAAGCAAAAATTAACAACTCAATCATCTGCTTTACTTTTAGTTAGTCTCTTTATACGTAAAACATTTCCTTACAAATAAAACATTATTTAACCCACATTCACTAATGGACGATCGGTCATTAAAAATATATGATCACACTAATGGATGATCGGTCATTAAGGATATTTATTCTTACGACTCGTCAAATTCGATTCCTCATTTGCCCTTCAGGAAAAGTTATGATTTCTATTAAGCGCCTACTCCCCTTATTACTTGCTAGCAGTTATTTACTTATTACTGGCTGTGCAACACAACCTACGACACCAACGCGTTATCAGCAACTTGAGTCATCTCGCTATCTTTGGCCCAATCAGGGAATAAATCAGGATAAAGTCCCATATGCCTATTCAACCAATGTGAAATGGTATAACTATTCGAGCGTGGTCATTGATCCCGTTGTCATTTATAAAGGTACAGATAATCAATTTGGAGAAATGTCTCAATCTGCCAAGCAAGATTTGGCGCATTATATGCAACAGACTTTCTCGAATACACTAGCAAAACGCTTTGAAGTAAGTTCACAAGCAAAACCAAATACCTTAAGAATTAAACTGACTTTAACTGGGGCAAAGGCGAACACCCCCGTTATTTCTACATTCACTCGCTTTGATTTAATGGGCTTGTCAATTAATAGTGTAAAAGCCGCTCAAGGAAAGGAAGGAATTTTTATTGGTAATGTTCATTATGGCGTTGAAGTGTATGATGCATCGAATAACCGTTTGCTCAAAGCCTATATTGCAAAACAATATCCTAATGCAATGAATATAGGTGCAACTTTTAGTCGACTTAGTGCCGCCAAAATAGGGTTAGATAAAGCGGCCCAAGACCTATTGGAGCAATTACGATAAAATTCCAATATTTCATCATAATGCACAGATATATTGTATAAAAACCATATATCTGTACAAAAATAATAATTCAGAATAAAAAAATTACTTAGCTATTGCCAAGGCATTAAAGTAATTTTTAATGTAATTGACTATACTTAACTGTCCTTTTTTAAAACACGTTAATGGTATGAATAAAACAAGCTCACCAGAACATTCTGAAAATACTAAAAAAAAGAAACGCGTTCGTCTCACCCCAGAAATTCGGCGTAAACAAATTTTAGATGCAGCCCTGATTGAATTTAGTTCACTTGGTTATACCGCTGCAAGTATTTCAAAAATTGCTCAAAGAGCGGAAATGTCTAAAGCAAATTTATATGTTCATTTTGCAAATAAAGAAGAAATTTTTGAAACTTTATTAACCCATGTTTTAGTTCCACCTACCGACCAAGCTTCCTGGATCGATAATTCTTCAGAAAATAACTTAACGCAACTGATCGATCACTTTATTGATCAATCTTATGACAGTCTTACGCCACATTCAATTGCCGTGATTCGCTTATTAATTTCTGAAAGTCACCGCATTCCTCATCTTATTCACAAATGGTATGCAGAATTTATTATACCTTTTCGTAATTCTCAAAATGCAGCAATCAATAAATTAGTCGATGAAGGTAAAATTTATAAAAACCCTTTTACAGAGGGTCTGAGTTTTTCAATGGCGCCCATACTATATGCAGCTGTTGTACATATGTTTTTCCCGAAAGATATGGCCGAAATAGAGTTTCATAAAATCAAGGAAACGCATCGGAAAATTCTTCATTTGTTACTAACACCTAAAGCGCTAAGCTAAAAATTAATTATAAAAAAGATCGTATAACGTTGTGTAGCATAAAACATTCGAACATAATATTAATATATAAATATTTATATTATGTTCTTATAAATTAATATTACTAGTGAACTACTTTATCATTACACTTTACTTTACATATGTAATTTTTAAACATTAATACATTAAAAAATACAAAAAATTATTTAGCAAACATCTGTTTTTTAATGTACTTTAATTTACAATATACTACTTCTAAAAGGAAACATTAGATTACACAATGTCTAAGAAATTTACGCAGTTTTTACCGTCAGCAGTTAATTATGATGTGGACAACTTTCCATTTTATTGGATAACACAAGTCCATTTTAAATATGTTCAAAATGTCGATCATGTACTTAAAAAATATGGCATGGACAATTCACGTCGACGAATACTCAGTGCTTTATTTATTCATCCTGAAGCAAGTGTATCTGAATTATCAGATATGCTCGTCTATAAAATGTCTACAACCACAAAACTGGTCTATCGACTAAAAGAAGAAGGCTATCTGGAAACCTTTTCATGTAAAAATGATGCGAGAATAACGCGGGTAGTTCTTAGCGATAAAGGGCAAGAAATATTGGCAAAAATCAACGATCTAATGGGAATTATATTAGAACAAACTTTTGAAGGTCTAACACCATTACAAATCGAAAAAATGCTTTCTAATCTTAAAAAGATTTTTAAAAATCTTTCACGATAATTAATATTTTATATAATAATGCCAATCAGAATGAACTGAGTGGCATTATCTTTACTATTGAAAACGATATTGTATTTTAATCTCAGCTTTGCACTTTAATAGACTTTTATTTTGAATAATATATTTTTTCATTACATGAATAACTTTGGGATGATTAAATCCTAAAGCATAACCTTTCATTATAATCGCACTTGGTAAGCAATAAAAAAAATACTTCAGTTCAGATTCTCCAACTTGCTCAAAGAGTTGTGTATGGCTTAGAAAGATCTTTAATTGCGCTTTTTCTTGCTGTGCTCGTAGTGAATTGTCTTGCCAATACTGATTTCTCATTGCCATCAAATTATTATGCTTATAACTCATTCGATATCTCTTCTTGCCTCTTATCTGTGCTGATGATAATGCCATTGTTTACATGTACTCTATAGATATTTTCATCATGTTGATGGTTTTTTGTGTCATCTACCCTAGAATGTTTCCATTTTTGTTATTCATCGTAGCGGAATACGGTTTTATTACCCCCCATGTATCTTTTTTTCGTTACAATAGCTGCTTTATGTTTTCTCTCCTCGTCTAAGGAATGTTGTTCATGTCCGATCAGAAAGATAAGCTTAAGAATCTCAAAACATCATCCGTAGACCGCCGTTTATCTATTGTTAAAGCGTCTTTATTGGCGGGTACACGTTGGGCAACTTCCAGTGCAAGTACCATCTTTTCAAGTGAAGAAGACAAAGAACGTAAGCGTAAAAAAGCATTAAAAGATCAAGCAGAATATTTGGTTGCTGAAATTGGAAAATTAAAAGGATCAATTGTCAAAATTGGACAAATGATGGCTCTTTATGGCGAGCATTTTTTACCAGAAGAAATTACTCAAGCCTTAAATACTTTAAATAATCAAACTGTTGCATTAGATTGGTCTGTTATACATACCCACTTGCAGCAACAACTTGGGACTAAACTAAACGATTTAGAGATTGATCCTGAACCTATTGGTACTGCTTCACTTGCTCAAGTACATCGTGCCAAACGTAAATCTGATGGCTTCGATCTTGTACTAAAAGTTCAATACCCTGGTGTCGCCAGCGCAATTGACTCTGACATGAACTTATTTAAAAGCATGTTAAAACTGACGCATCTTGTCCCTCAAACTCGTGAGTTTGATCAATGGTTTGATGAAGTCCGTGAGATGATGCATCGAGAAGTTGATTACGAGCTTGAAGCTGCAACTACACGTCGTTTTGGACGTTATTTAACAGATGATTCACGCTATGTAGTCCCTCAAATTATTGATGAATACTGTACCGATCAAATTCTTTGCATGAGCTTTGAAGAAGGTATTCCCGTCAATAACCCATCTATTCTTGCACTGTCACAACAACGTCGTAACAATTTAGGCGAAGCATCACTTGATATTGCAATACGTGAAGTATTTGAATGGGGAGAAATGCAAACCGATCCGAATTTTGGAAATTACTTGGTTCGTTTAGGGAATGGTCAAGATATCCAAGATAAAATTGTATTGTTAGATTTTGGAGCAATTCGTCAGTTTGATAAAAATTTACTTGAAGTCGCCTATCAACTTATTTCAGCGGGATATCAACATAGCTTAACCGATATGGTGCAAGCGATGAAGGGCTATGATTTTTTCGATAATATTCCATCAGATATCAAACCTGATATGGCAAAAGTATTTTTATTGGCCGCAGAACCATTTAGCCATCTAGAAAATAATCCCGATTTACCGCCAGGGGTTATGGATGAACAAGGACGCTATTATTGGAAACAAAGTCAGTTACATACACGGGTCATGCAACGCGCCAGTAAATCCATGGCGTCACGTTACTTTAGTATTCCGCCCAAAGAATTTATGTTTATTAGTCGTAAATTCATTGGTGCTTATACATTTATGACTGTCATTGATGCACAAACCAATGTAAGAAAAATGGTTGAACCATTCTTAAAATCGTCATTTTAATAATAAAGAGTACATAACTAATCAAACAAGCCAAGTAAACACATTGGCTTGTTTGAATTTATTGAATACAGATTTAATTAAAAGCCAATTAGAAATGTATGACTGTACGAATCGATTTTCCATCATGCATTAAATCAAAAGCTTCATTGATTTCATCTAAAGGCATAGTATGTGTAACAAATGGGGCAAGCTGAATATCGCCTTTCATTGCATCTTCAACCATTGATGGTAGTTGAGAACGACCTTTAACACCACCAAACGCTGTTCCTTTCCAAGTACGCCCTGTTACCAATTGAAATGGACGAGTAGAAATTTCTTGTCCCGCACCCGCTACACCAATAATGATGGACTGTCCCCATCCACGATGTGCACACTCTAACGCCGAACGCATTACATTGACATTACCAATACATTCAAATGAATGATCAACGCCCCATCCTGTTAGTTCAACAATGACTTGTTGAATCGGTTTATCATAGTCTTTCGGGTTTAAAAAATCTGTTGCACCAAATTCTTTTGCAAGTTCAAATTTTTCAGGGTTCATATCTACAACTATAATACGGCCTGCTTTCGCCTGACGTGCGCCTTGTACAACGGCAAGACCTATTCCACCCAAGCCAAAAACTGCAACACTATCGCCTTCCTGAACTTTTGCAGTGTTATGTACTGCACCAATTCCAGTCGTTACTCCACACCCCAACAAACAAACTTGTTCAGGGTTTGCTTCTGGATTAATTTGGGCCAATGAAACTTCTGCCACAACAGTGTACTCACTAAATGTTGAGCATCCCATATAATGATAAATTGGCTCACCATTATATGAAAACCGTGTTGTGCCATCTGGCATAACACCTTTACCCTGTGTTGCACGAACAGCAGTACATAAGTTAGTTTTACCCGATTTACAAAATAAACATTCCCCACATTCTGCTGTATAAAGTGGTATGACATGGTCACCAACTGCAACACTGGTCACGCCTTCACCCACTTGAACCACAATACCTGCACCCTCATGGCCTAAAACAGCAGGAAAAACACCTTCTGGATCATCTCCCGATAGCGTAAAAGCATCGGTATGACAGACGCCTGTATGCGTAATTTTTATCAATACCTCTCCTGCTTTAGGTGGTTCAACGTCTATCTCGACAATTTTAAGTGGCTCACCTGGTCCAAATGCAACAGCAGCACGTGATTTCATATATAGAAGTCCTTAATGTAATCTACTAAAAAATTATGATGTATTTTGACATTATAGCATTCATTTTCTCAACACAATTAACTCCTCGTACCTTAACAATCTGGATGATTACAATTATCAAACTTACACTTTTAATCGCTTATTTG
>JASGGM010000144.1:0-6415 GCA_047605045.1 Acinetobacter sp.
CGAAGCCACCTTGACCACCGAAGCCACCTTGACCACCGAAGCCACCTTGACCACCAAAGCCACCTTGCTGACCGCCACCAAAGCCGCCTTGTTGACCGCCACCAAAGCCACCTTGTGAACCACCACTAACAGGTGCACCAGCTGGGCGTGGATTACGCGCTGGAACGACTGTAGAAATAGCATGCTTATAAACCATTTGGCTTACCGTATTTTTTAGCAATACAACGTATTGATCAAATGATTCAATATGACCTTGTAATTTAATCCCATTTACCAAAAAGATTGATACAGGAATACGTTCTTTACGTAGAGAATTTAAAAAGGGATCTTGTAAAGTTTGGCCTTTAGACATGTCGTTACTCCAAAAATAAATAATGTAATCAGCGCAAAAAGCTATCTTTAATTTTTTAAAAAATTTATAAAAAAGACAGCCTGCAAATTTTGCTTTATCTGTAACAGTTTCGCAAGTAGTCTTGCGCCTGCATTATACTGACGAAAGTTGTAAACTGGTGATTTTCTCGCAAAGATCTTAACCATGTATATTGACGCTTCGCTAATTGTCTTGTAGCAAATAATGCTTTATCCTCCATTTCTACTTTATTTTTGTGACTTTTATCACTATTTATTAAAAAATCGTAAGCTTGCCTATATCCAACTGCTCGCATCGATGGCAATTCAGAATTTAAATCGTATTTATCAATTAAGTCCTGCACTTCATTTAAAAAACCCATATTCCACATTTGTTGTAGGCGAAGCTCGATTCTTTGATGTAATTCTAACCGATCTGGCATTAAAGCATAATTATGAAATGTGTAACGATATGCTAAATTCTTTGGTTGTTCTGCCTGTAATTGTGTAATTGGCTTGCCAGTAAGACGAAAAACCTCTAAGGCACGGATAATTCGCTGCTTATCGCTTACTTTGAATTTTTCACCTGCAACAGGATCAACTTGACTGAGCTCAGCATGTACTGCTTGCCAACCATGTTCATCCGCCTGATTAACAATCTCATCACGAATATCCTGATTAGCACCAGGAAGATGCCCAGACAATCCTTCCAACAATGCCTTAAAATACAACATTGTACCACCAACTAAGATCGGAATTTTGTGGTTGGTATGGGCCAAATGAATAATCTCATTTGCATCATTCACAAAATCTGCTGCCGAATAGACTTGTTCAGGCGTTATAATATCAATAAGATGATGTGGATAGCGTTGCTGCTCTTCTTTTGTCGGTTTTGCTGTTCCTATATCCATATCTTTAAACACTAAAGCAGAATCCACTGATATCAGTTCAAATCCACCTTGTTCATACATTTCACATGCCAAAGCAGTTTTGCCGCTCGCAGTCGGCCCCATTAAATTTATTACGGGTAAAGGGTTTGACATGTAACTTTATTCTCCTCGCGCAAACAATTTATCAAGCTGGGATAATGGAAAAGCCCGCCAAGTTGGTCGACCATGATTACATTGACTTGCAAATTCCGTTTGTTCCATCTGTCTAAGTAGTGCATTCATTTCTGCTAGACTCAATTGTCGATGTGCTCTTACCGCACCATGACATGCCATACCTGCCAAAATTGCATCTCTTTTCTGTAATAGTCCTTGTACTTCATCACTGGGATCTAAATCGCTTAATAATTCAGGAATTAATTCAGCAAAATCTGCTTTTTGCAATATTGCAGGTACACCACGTACAATGACTTGCTCATCTCCATATAAATCTAGATCTAAACCTAATCTTGCCAGTTGTGGATGTAAGTCTTCCAGACGATTTGCTTGTAAACGACTAATGGAAACTACTTTCGGAATCAATAACTGTTGGGATTGCCAAAATTCAGGTTTATCCCATGCTGTTTTCATTTGTTGCAACACAATACGCTCATGAGCAGCATGCATATCAACTATAATTAAACCTTGTGTATTTTGTGCCAGAATATAAATGCCATGCAATTGTGCAATGGCAATTCCTAATGGATATTCATTGGTATTTGCCGTAATCTCAACCTGTTTATTCTGTGCTTGATCTTGATTATGCAGAGGTGACAAATAATTCTTTAATGCATTGTTAACCTGTAAACCAGAAGATGGCATATTGGCTTCATGATTAGCACGATATGTCACAGGCTGAGAAGATACCCGATAATCGACTGATTTTACTTGAGCGGCCTGAAAATCAGTCATTAAAGTAGTTTCAAAGCCAGAATGGCGTGGCTGCTCATTCACATTTTGCTGACTATATTCACGATACTGATGCAGTGGAAATTGTTCTTGAATTTTTGGTTGCATCAATTGTTGCTCAGGGCTTAAAGCTTCTGCCAAATTGGCGGTCGCTGTTTGAAATTGCGACAATGTTTCTTTGGCATAATGGCGTACAAATTCATGTACTTCTCTTTGGTTTAGAAAGCGAATTTCATGTTTCGTCGGATGAACATTCACATCGACATTTTCTGGTTCCACTTCTAAAAATAGCAAATAAGCAGAAAATTGATGTCCATGTAAAATACCATCATAAGCCATTTTCAAAGCATGGCTTATGGTCTTATCTTTAACGATACGACCATTTACATAAACATATTGTAAATCAGCATGAGAACGTGCATCTGAAGGATGTCCCAACCAACCACTTAAGCGCATAGTCACACTTTCAGCATCAATCCAATATGCATTCTCTGTAAATTGACGCCCTAAAAGTTGTTGAACACGCTGAAATCGCAACTCACCAGAATCCGCAATAGGCAAGTTAAGCTTGATTTGATCATTATGTTCAAGCACAAACCGAATATCAAAATGCGTTAACGCCAACCGACGTACAATTTCTTCAATATGACCGAACTCTGTGGCTGGTTTTTTTAGAAATTTACGTCGCGCAGGCACATTAAAAAATAAGTCCTGTACACGTATGCACGTCCCTTTTGGGCTTGCGACCGCCTGCACATCCTGATGATCAAAAGCGGTACCATTCACCTCGATCTGATAACCAATTCCTGAATTATCTTGACTACTTACTAAGGTTAAACGTGATACTGCCGCAATAGAAGCCAATGCCTCACCACGAAAACCTAAACTGACAATTGCATGTAAATCTTCAGCAGTCTGAATTTTACTGGTTGCATGACGCATCACGGCTAAAGGCAAATCCTCAGAGTGAATCCCCTCACCATTGTCATGAATTTCAATTAACGTACTGCCACCTTGAGCGATACGAATAATCAATTCTGTCGATCCTGCATCGATTGCATTTTCTAATAATTCTTTAACAACTGAAGCAGGACGTTCAATTACCTCACCTGCTGCAATTTGGTTAGCCAAAGCAGCATTCAGATGATGAATTCTTTTAAACATTTGCTTAGAGACCATAGCCTGCATTTCCCAATTACAAGAATGTTTGTAATTTTTCAATAAGTTCTAAATGCAATGATGTAATTTCAACGACTCTCTGTAAGTCATCCTCTGTCTTTTTAATTTCAATCACCAAATCAGGTTGTGGAATTTCATCTCCTCCTCGACTTGGCCATTCAAAAACAAATAATGCATTTGGTGTTTGCAGATAATCGCGTATCCCCATTAACTCCAACTCATAAGGGTCATTTAAACGATATAAATCAAAATGATAAATACATTTATCCTTAATTTGATAAGGCTCAACCAAAGTATAGGTTGGACTTTTTACAGCACCAACATGACCCAAGGCTTGTAAAAAATAACGACTCAGCGTTGTCTTCCCTGCGCCCAAATCACCAATCAGATATAAAACACCTTGATTAAAATTTTGAGCAATGGTCTGAGCAAGTATTTGAGTATCAATCTCAGAATTAAGTTGAACAATCAGTGAATCTGTCATCTTTTAGCACATAGAATTTTTGACTAAGGTTATGATAGCATCGCACTCGTTGAAAACCTACAGCCCAACTTTTGTTTGACTCATTTTAAGCCCTAATACAATGTCTAACTTACCTTCTCATCATATTGTACCGCCTATGCGAAATGGCGTTTCAGCAAGCCAAGTTTTTTTGCCTGATCTTCCGCAACTGAAGACAATTTATCAATTTCTATGTCAGCAATTTCCACACATTAGCCCGCAAGAATGGCAACAACGATTTAACGAAGGCTTAATAGTCACCGCTACTGGGAAAGTTCTCGATATCCATCAAACCTACTTCTGTAATCAACACATTTATTATTATCGTTTTTTAGCTCACGAAACTCATGTTCCTTTCGAGCACAACATTATTTTTGAAAATGATCATATTATTGTTGTCGATAAACCACACTTCCTCACCATGTCACCTACAGGAAAATATGTACAGGAAACATTATTAGTCAGGTTAAAAAAACAAACCAACAATCCAGCATTAACGCCTATTCATCGCCTAGATCGAGAAACAGCAGGTATTGTTTTATTTTCAAAACAAACCACCAGTCGTGGTGTATATCAGCAACTTTTTGCCAAGAGAGAAGTTACTAAGACTTATCATGCGATCGCACCTTATCATAGTCATTTACAATTCCCATTGAACATAGCCTATCGCTTGGTAAAAGGCGAACCGTTCTACACAATGCGAGTTGTTGATGGTCTTCCCAATAGTGAAACATATATTGATATACTCGAACATAATCATGCTTTTGCAAAATACTTACTCAAACCGAGCACAGGTAAACAGCACCAGCTTCGTGTCCATCTTTGCCAGCTCAATATTCCAATTCAAAATGATCCCTTTTACCCACTCATCAAACATAAACCAGAAGATGATTTTAACCATCCCTTACAATTACTAGCGAAAGAAATTTGCTTTATAGATCCGATTAGTCAACAGAAAATGCAGTTTTCTTCAAAACAAGAGCTTACACTACCATTACAATGTAATGACAATGAATAGAAAAAATACGGGCAAACCCATTGAAATTACGTTTAATTGCGCTACAATTAAAAACAATTCATTTTTTATTCTCGGTTATAAGCTGAATGAGAAAAACAGAAGTCTATCAAGTCCGACTGGACTCACAAGAAAAGAAACAAGCCTTTGCTGTTTTCAAACAATTAGGCATAACACCTGCACAAGCAGTTCGTTTGTTTTTTAAGCAAGTTGTATTAACAAAATCTATTCCCTTCGCAATTGAAAACCAAAACATTAACATGGAGCAATTGCTCAAGTTGCGCAAAAGTCGAGCAACTTCTGCCAGTACAGAGAATCCATCTTCAGGCTCATCCTTGGATTTCGATACAGAACACGATGATATTTTTGAGGAATTGAATGCTTTATTAGGCGAAAGCGAAAATCCTTAAATTAAATGTCTTTGTACAAAAATTATCATTAAAACTATTCAAAGTTTTTGTTATGCTCTTTATAGAACTTCAACAATAATGAGCATAGACAATGATTGTCAGACAAGCAAATTTAGAGGATTTACCGCAATTATCTGTTTTATTTGATGAATATCGTCAATTTTATGGTGCATCTTCTGACCTCGATCAATCTTACAATTTTCTAAAGCAACGTTTTGAAAATCAGGAAAGTATAATTTTCATCCACATTAAAGATGATATTTTCACAGGATTTATTTTACTGTATCGTGGTTTTTCCTCAGTCACCTGTTCAACATATTTTATTTTAGATGATGTTTATGTGACACCAGATTATCGCCGACAGGGTTCAGCACAACAATTAATTGATACCGCGATCCATTTTGCATATCACAAAAATGCTTTGCGCATTACTTTAGAAACCCAAAAAACCAATGTTATTTCTCAAAAGCTGTATGAAAAAATGGGCTTTGTGGCCGATGAAGAATTTAAAACGTATCACTGTTTTTTAAAATGATTGAGAAAAACAATAAATTTTATGCTGACTTAAATCCTGTTTAAGTAACGTTAATCTGTCAATCGCGTTTTCGCCAATACAACTTCTTCTTGTGTTAAATACTGCCACTGAGACAGTGTCAAATCGTCTGATAATGAAAGCTCACCAATTTGTTGACGATGTAATGTATCCACTTTATTGCCAACCGCAGCAATCATGCGTTTGACTTGATGATAAACACCCTGATGAATTGTCATCACCAATTGATATTGATCTAATTTTTTGACTTGCGTTGCTTTAAATAGACCATTTTCATTGCGTAACTCAACCCCTTGTTCTAGGTGATGTAACTGCTCAATGGTCACTGGGTCAACCGTTGTAACCACATATACTTTTGCAACATGTTTACGTGGGTTTGTCAGAGCCTGTAAAAATTGCCCATCATCTGTTAAGAGAAGTAAGCCCGTAGTATCTTGATCTAACCGCCCTACACTCTGCACACCACGTTGTAAAAAAATGTCAGGTAATAGTGAAAATACACTTTGATGATGTTGAGGCTGGTGGGAACATTCATAACCCTGAGGTTTATTTAAAGCAATATAGATTTTCTCT
>JASGGM010000145.1:0-6415 GCA_047605045.1 Acinetobacter sp.
CAATAGCTTCATGATTTGCGGGAAGCCCTGCAAAGGAGAACATCATGCAACAAATCTTAAGAATTTTCACATTACTGTCCTTAATTGGTTTGACCAGTTTGGCTCAGGCTGCCGATAATCCTAAACAAATTATTGCAGCATATATGGCAGCATGGAATGCCCATAATCCTGATAAAGCTGCGACGTACCTAGCAAAAGATGTTGAATATTTTGATGTGACTGTTGGAACACCGCAAAAAGGTCAGGTCGCAGCGCGTGACAAAGTCATCAAGGTCTTTACACAAGCAGTACCAGATTTAAAATGGCAAATGACCAGTGCGCCGATTGTGGACAAAGATGGAATTGCTTTTCAATGGCGATTTACGGGACACAATACAGGTGCATGGGGAGCGGATACACCCGCAACAGGTAAAGCCATATCTTTTGAAGGCGTTAGTTTTGTAAAAATTAAAAATGGCAAAATTACGTATCAAGGTGATTATTATGATGCTGCTGGCTTAAACAAACAGTTAGGCTGGTAACAGATTGAGCCCTGATCCATTCAGGGCTTTTTTCATGAAGTTCTGTGTGGGAACTTAGCGTGTGGTATTTCTTTACCATCTAACAATTATATTTAAATTAAAGTACATTTTGAAAAAAAGCATCATGCCTTTACAAGAGTGACGAGTTAAAAAAGCAATAATTTTAATATTTCCTGGTTCCGATGATAATATGAGCGACTGAAATTCTATTTTTACACGATCACATGACATTGTTAAATTAAAATGCTTATGATCTTTAATTCAAATTATTGAGAGACAATCTGAGATTCCATGATCACGCACGCCGTTATTTTTGCACCTTTAGGGCAGGCTACACGTTCAGAACAGGTCGTAGAGCGATTAAGTAACGCTATTGTGACAGGTCTTTTAGAGGCAAATGAACAATTACCAAATGAATCTGATTTATCGAAATTGATGGGGGTTTCACATATCACAATACGTGAAGCACTGAATACATTACGAGCCCGTGGTTTAATACAGACCATACGCGGGCGAAATGGTGGAAGCTTTGTTTGTGATGTGCCAAAGAATAAAAAACTTGATGAACATCCATTAAGATCAATTAGCAGTGATTACTTGGCAGATTTAGGTGAATTACACAGTGCTGTTATGACGCATAGCGCTAAACTGGCGACCCAACGATCGACAGAGCAAGAACTTTCAAAATTTAAAGAATTTATTGATACTTTTGCACAAGCCGAGCGTTCTGAGATAAAAGCACAAGCAGATATGCGCTGTTTACTTACGATAGCAGCGCATGCACAGTCTGCGCGATTAGCCAATCATGAGTTAGCGATACAGGCAGAATGGGCTTCGCTTGTGGCCATGTTATATACATCTGCCCATATCCATCAACAGGTTGTTGCATACTATTTGTCTATACATCAGGCCATGCTGCAAGGGGATGCTGAAAATGCAGCAAATCAGGCAAGCTCAATGATTACGATGTTGACTGATTGTTTGATCGATCAAAAGTTCAAATTGGATAATGTTTAATAAAAAAGTTCTGTCAGCTAAGATGACATCAAAATCTCTGTCTGTAAGATAGAACTTGATACACATGGGATGGTAAGTTCATGACGAAGTATGTAGAAGTGGAACATTTACAATCATTGCTCGCACATATTATTCATACAATTACAGATGCAACATTTGTACTTGCAACACAGTTACAACACCTGCTCAATCAAGATTTAACCGCCACTCAGGATTTAAAAATACTTTTATCTGCACCATATCGACAACAGGTACAGCATACGATTCAAAATATTTTGAATAATTACGAACATTGTAATGGTGCGGGTTTTGCGAGTCACGTGGCATCACACAGCCAGAATGGAGACTACTGGATTTTAGAGTGGTGGTTTAAAGATGAGTCACGAATTGAACAGGCACATTTGGAGTTGGATCAGGGAACACAACAACGTTTAGATTTTCGTACATTTGACTGGTTTCATCAGGCGAGTGCAAGTGATCAAACATATGTTCATGGTCCGTATGTCGATTATATCTGCAATACCGCATATACCATTACAGCAGCACATCCGATTTATGTTGAAACACAATTTATAGGTGTTGCTGTGGTTGATATTCTTGTTGCCACTTTAGAAAAACGATTAATTCAAACCATTAAGCAGATAGGATGTCCAGTTATAATCACGAACCAGAGTGATAGGGTTATTATTTCCAGTCTTGCCAAAGTGCGTGTGGGGTCGATTTTTAAAGGAAATGGGCAAGAAATAAAGATCGATCAATCGGAAAAACACCCTTTTAAGATTTATGTGCTTTAACAATAAACCTCCCAACCTCCTGTGGAGGAGGTTGTTGCAATTCATGCATCAGTAGGGAGGGGAATTGAACATGCGTTGTAATCGACTCATGAGGATTTAAGCATTTTGTTTTTGTTCACGTAGGCGTTGTGCATGATGAATCGCATCATTTTCTGGCGCATTCGATTTACCATAAGGCTTAGCAAATAGCATGTATAACAAACCACTGCCAATCACAATTGCGAGCCCAATAAGAACAATCCACCGATCTAGAAAAGCAGGGCTGTCGGCAGGCTGAACGAGTAGATAGATTGCAGCTATGCCATATGCCAAAGCCAGAATATTGATAATTTTACCCCATATGCCTACATTCCATTCACCCGCAGGTTGCCATCCGTTTAGGCGTTGACGCAATGCTGCCAAAACGACCATCTGAAATGAAACGTAAATACCAGTGACTGCAAATGCTGTAATTCGTGCAAGATTGTCTGGTGAGAAATACACCCAGATACAGAACAAAATAGGTAAAACACAGCTGACAATCATGGCATTGTCTGGGACACCATGTTTAGAAAGTTTCGACATCCATGCACTTTTAGGGAGCATCTCATCGCGTGAAAAAGAGAAAACCAAACGACTCAAAGCGGCTTGCAATGACAAAATACATGAAAGCATTGCAATAATTGCAATGATGATAAATAACGTTGCCCCTGTTGGGCCTAAGGCTTCTTGCAGAATCGTAGGGAGTGGGTCTGTAATTTTACCAGACACGATATCTGCTAAATTAGGTGAAGCTAGCAGGTAGCCAAGAACAGAGATAATGGCAGAAATTGCTCCAAAAACAATACTCAAAATCATGGCGACAGGAATTTGACGGCTTGGATTTTTAACTTCTTCGGCAACATTACCACAAGCTTCAAATCCAAAAAACATAAACAGCCCCATTAAAGAAGCCGATAAAAATGCGGTGTAATAAGAACCATTGTGCGCCATAACGCCCATGTTATCAAAAAGAATAGAAAACGGTTGTGAGCGATGAAAAATCAAAAGATAGATGCCGAGCGCAATCACGCTCACAATCTCACACCAAAAGCCAATACGCGCAACTCTAGCCAGATTTTTAGTACCTGACATATTAATACCGAGTGCGATGAACAACAAAGCGGCTGCTGCAATGAGACTATTGATTGGATTGGAATCTAAATGTACGAGCGGTAAAACAAAACTTGCGCAATATTCTGCAATACTCGTGATGGTCACGACTAGAGCCCATAAATAAATCCATGCGGCCATCCATGCATATTTACGCCCCCATAAACGTCTAGCCCAAGGATACAGACCACCCGTAATTGGATACTGAGAAGCTGTTTCACCAAATACAATTGCAACCAGTAATTGTCCCAAAGCCACGATCACAATCCACCAAATGGAGGGTGGGCCTGCCAAAGTAATTGCTAAAGCAAACAATGAATACACAGCAGTGAGTGGCGATAGATAAGTGAATCCAAGAGAAAAATTAGAGATGAGCCCGATAGAGCGCTCAAATTGAGCCTTGTTTTGATCGCCTGATTGAGCAACAGGTATTGACTCCTCAGCACCATGCCGATGATCTTCATTAAGTGAAGGTTTGTTCATATGATTTCCCTATATAAGACGTTGATCTGGACCACAAGGATTCAAAAAATAAAATAGTCTAATCGCCTCTCATCACAGTGTGAGATGACACATATTGACTACTGTTATAAAACATAAATGATATTATGTATACTGTTTTAATTTCTCTTTTCACTTGGTAATTAACGAGAGCCATTTCTTTGAATTGAGAGAGTGCCAATTGAAATATTTTTTTAATAAAATGTGATGTCGGTGAATTTTCATAATTGCAGTTAAAGTGAATAACATGTGCTAAAACAAGATAAAAAATTTGAATACAACCGCTTATAATGTGTCTACTATTAAGGGATGTATGAGCTTGTCAGATGACAACAGCAAAAATTGTCGTATTCGACATAGATGGCACACTCACAAATAGCATTGAATGTCATCAACAGGCTTTTCTCAAAGCACTGCAGTCCTTTCAATTTCCCAATTTGCGTACCGATTGGGCAAGTTATCAACATCATTCTGATAGTGCGATCTTTGCAGAAGCTTGGCAAGAATCGGGTTATGGATCTGCTCCCGATGTTAAAGAATTCGAACAACGGTTTAATAACGAATATAATTTAGCCATTCATCATTACCCATTCTCAGCGATTTCAGGCGCATTAGAATTTATTCAGAATATTCAGAAAATAGGATGGCGTGTGGCATTTGCGACTGGAAGTTTACGACATGCAGCTTTGCACAAACTCAAAATCTTAGGGATAGATGGACACCAACAAATATTGGTGACGGCTTCAGAGTTCCAAACGCGAGAAGATATCGTAAAGCAGGCTGTTGAAATTGCATTAAGCCGTTATTTTGTTGTTTCACAACCGAGCCAATCACAACCAAGCAAAACACAACTGAGTCAAGTTATTTCCATTGGCGATGGTATTTGGGATTTTAAAACAGCACAGAATTTAGGTTATGATTTTATTGGAATTGGCTTAGAAAAAATAAATTGGTCAACCTTTGGAGTGAGCGCTTATGCCGATTTTACTCAGATTCTCCAAATTGAACAAAACCGATTTGAATTTTTAAAATAAAAATACCACGAAGTAATATCGTGGTATTCAATCGTTCAAACACGCGAATGGTGCAAGATCTGATTAGTTTCCAGGGCCACCACGACCGCCACCGCCGCCGCCATAGCCACCACGATCACCACCACCGTCACCGTGTCCACCACCGCCATGTCCACCCCACCAGAATGGGTCGAATAACGCACAGCCTGTAAGACTGAGTGTGGAAAAGATAGCGATCGTTGCTAAAACCAATTTTACTTTTTTCATCTCAACTCTCCTCAAAGAGAAAGCAATACCTTAGAAAAATAATGAGGGTTAATCATGTAAGTTATGCTGTTTTTGGTTGCACATTTTCAAGGGTTTATTGAGTTTTGTGTATGATTCAGCAGATATTCTACCTAATCCGTATATGAAGCAGGTTAGTAAGCATGTGAATTTGCTTGGAGGAGTACAGCACGTGAGAATTCAACAATATGTTGAGTAAGATGCTGTAGTGCTGGTGATTGGCGTTGCCAATGATGCCAATACAACATGATGTCAATGGTGGTTTCAGGCATTAAATCGATTAATTCATGCCTTTCAATCATGTTCCCGAGTTGTGCTTCGGGTACAAAACCGTATCCCAGACCTAAACGAATTGCCATCACAAAAGGATCGGATGCAGGCACAAAATGACAAGGATAAGCCGAACTCGGTAGCCCAAAATATTTAAGTAATGCCGCGACATGAATCTGATCTTTCTGGTTAAAAATGACGGCGGGTGCTTGACGTAATGCCTCTCGGTGAATGCCGTGTTTAAACCATTGATGTGTAAATTCAGGTGTTGCCACCAGACGATGGCGCATCAGTCCCAATGGCACCACATGGCAGCCTTGCATTGCGATTGCTTCAGCAGACAAGCATGCCTGTACCACACCTGTTTGTAATAAATGATGGGTGTGATCCTGATCATCCACCCGAATATCCAGAAGAATATGCTGTTGTTGTAAAACGTCTTTTAAAGTGGGTAAAAGCCAAGTCGCCAAAGAATCGGCATTGGAGGCAATGGTGATTTTGGTAAATTGTGTTTCAGGAAACTGGCCACGAAATCCGTTCAACAGATCTTGTTCTAATAAGCGGACGCGTTGCAAGTAATGCAGTAAGGCTTGTCCAGTTTGCGTCAAACTGCATGGACGACCTCGAATAATCAGCAATTGCCCTAAGGCTTTTTCAAGCGCTTGTATGCGTAATGATACAGCCGATGCGGTGAGATGAAGTTCTACTGCCGCAGCATCGAAACTTCCACTTTCAGCCACGGCTAAAAAGGCTTCACATTGTTTATTGTCCAGCATAACTCTGATCTTGGTGGATTTATTTTGGTCTATTCTAAGAAAAATTTATGTTATTTGATATTTTCTTAATTATATTTATTTTGAATCGAAATCTCTCACAATAGTTT
>JASGGM010000146.1:0-6375 GCA_047605045.1 Acinetobacter sp.
CAAGATGCTTTGGCAGCAGCAGGTTTAAAATCTGACAATGCTGAAGTGGTAATGAGTCCTTCGACTAAAGCTGAAATTACCGACATCGACCAAGCTAAACAAATCTTAAAAATGATTGATATGTTTGAAGATTTGGACGATGTACAGAACGTTTACACCAACGTCGAATTCTCAGATGAAGTGTTAGAACAACTCGATGCTTAATGCTTTTGCATCAACATCCAAACGGGATTCATTTTGAATCCCGTTTTTTATATTGGTTCATGCGATGGTTTTTACACAAAGCACAGCAGTATCGCAAAGAATACAAAGCAACACGCACAGATAAAATAGAGTGTTTTCGTACACCGTTGCAAACATGCCAAGCATTGTGGACGACTCAACATAAAAACCAGAAAACTATTCCATAAAAGTACAATGCCAACCATCCAGATTACGATGCAGACTTTGGCAATCAGCGTAAAATTTTCAGGCAACAACAAAATTAAACTGCTATAAAACATCCAGTTTTTGGGATTCAGTAAACTGGACTGTAAACCCATTGCCATATATTTTAGCTTTGAACCGAATTGAATTGATTCCGATGGTTGACATGCATTTAATTGGTGCAATGCATGCCCTGCTTTGTAGCACAACCAAGCCAGATAAACCAAATAACTTGCGCCCAATATACGTAACAGCAGAATAAGAACATCAGGCACGTGCCCCAGCAGCATCAAAATAAAAAATAAAACACCAAGAATGAGAGCATTACCTAAAGCAATTCCTACACTCACCAGCCAAGCAGCGAACTGGTTCACACGTAACAAGGTTGTAAATAATAAGAAAAAATCAGGCCCTGGGCAGAGCAATGCTATAAAATGTGTGAGTGCGATTGCGAAAAAAATATCCATCTCTATCTCTTACATATTTAGTGCGTAAGAGCGTAGCGGTCATGATATTTTTAATCTTGTACAAAATTGCGAGAAAAACCCGTTTGATACTGTTTGGGTGTTATGCCTGTCAGTTGTTTAAATACTTTATGAAAATGACTCTGATCATGAAAACCCAGAGTTTGTGCGATATCAATAATTTCCCGACCTTGCTTTAACAAGACTCGACCCTGCTGGATCTTTAAATTGAGTTGAAATACATGTGGTGTCACACCAACATGATTTTTAAACAGTCGAATGACCGAATAACGACTGATGCCGACAGATTGCGCAAGCTGTTGTAAGGATAAAAAAGCAGATGCATCATGGCACTGTTCCAGTAATCTATTCAATAATCCCACACCATACTCTGCTTGTGGAATGCGTTGCCAATTAAAATGTGGCAATAGAATACGAGTAAGACATTCTATTAATACCTGTTCTTTTTCAAAAATTAATTTTTCTTTATCAAAAAGTGTTTGATTTAATTGGCAATAATTTTGATAGACTTCAGGAATTTGAAAAATTTCAGGTTGCCATCTCGGTACGGCAATTTGCGATTGAGCTGCATAAAATTCATCAAGCAATTGGTTAAGCCACTGGGCATCCAAATGCAACATCTGGTAGCTCCATGCTTGATTCGGCACAGGATTACAGCAATGCTCGACATGCGCTGGAATAACGACAATACTGCCCTGCTGTATGTTTTGAGCAGGCGCAAAAACACTGCTAAATACACTTTCTCCGACATCGACCGCACCAATAGAAAAAGTCGAATGACTATGTGATTTATAACACACTCGACTGTTGCATGCCCGTCGTGATTCAACATAGGGCATACGAGCATCTGCCCAAAATTGTGTGGATATGGCTGAAGTCTGCCCGAGAATCTGCTCGTTCATCGCACTAAACAGATGCAGTGACTTGTAAGGCTTGTTCGATATCTTGTTCTAAATTTTCAGGTTTAGTGGTAGGGGCATAACGATTGATGACTGTCCCATCGCGAGCAATCAAGAATTTTGTAAAATTCCACTTAATATTACTACTTCCTAAAATACCTTTCGCTTCACGTGTTAAATAGCGAAATAAAACATGTGCTTCAGGGCCTTTCACATCAAGTTTGGCAAACATTGGAAAGCTCACCCCATAGTTACGTTGGCAAAATGTGCCGATTTCGCTATTGCTTGCAGGGTCTTGTCCGCCAAATTGGTTACATGGAAAACCAAGTACACTAAATCCCTGATCTTTATACTTTTGGTATAGTTTCTCCAAACCTGCAAATTGTGGGGTAAAACCACATTTACTGGCGGTGTTCACGATTAATAAAACTTGACCTTCATAATCAGCAAGTGATTGTATCTGACCATTTAGACGTTCAACTTCAAATTGATATAATTTGCTCATGGATAAGTTTCCTCATCACTTTTTTGTTGTGTTTTTAAATCTAATGAAGCGGAATTCACACAATAACGTAAACCAGTTGGTTGTGGACCATCTTCAAATACGTGTCCCAAATGTGCATCACAATGGTGGCAAATAATTTCCGTGCGTTGCATACCATGTGAGTCATCATCATGTTCTTCAATGACAGTTTGATTAATTGGTTTAAAAAAACTTGGCCAACCGCAACCACTGTCAAACTTACTTCCCGATTCAAACAATGGCGTACCACAACAGCGACACACATACGTTCCTTGTTGTTGCGTATTCCAGTATTTTCCAGTAAATGGTGCTTCAGTGCCCTTCTGACGTGTAATGCGGTATTCCTCAGGTGATAACTCTCTTTGCCATTCTCTCTCGGTTTTATTGAGTTTTCCCATGATTAACTCCTTTCAATATTACTGATTCGGTGTCATGCTTATCAATGTAGTTATACACTTCATATTTACGCTATAGCCATTGAAAATGCTAGCGAAATTTCATGTAGATTGTGCAATTTAAGTTCATCTATTTTCATTTAATACATAGAATTGGATCGGATTATGTCTGTTTTCGGTAACACCCCACGAGAAATTAAAAAGTCATCAAAACTTGAGCATGTTTGCTATGACATCCGTGGACCAGTGTTACGAGCCGCCAATGAAATGGAAGAACAGGGTCATAAAATCATTAAATTGAATATTGGCAACCCTGCACCATTTGGTTTTGAAGCGCCTCAGGAAATTATTAATGATGTCGCTTTAAATCTACCGAATGCAATTGGCTATACCGACTCCAGAGGGATTTTTCCTGCTCGAAAGGCGATTTGTCAGTACTATCAGCAAAAAGGTATTTTAAATATGCACGTCAATGACGTGTATATTGGTAATGGTGTTTCAGAATTGATTGTCATGGCCATGCAAGGGCTTTTGGACGATGGCGATGAAATGCTTATTCCTATGCCTGACTATCCATTATGGACAGCTGCAGTCAATCTTTCAGGTGGCACGGCAATTCACTATAAATGTGATGAAGAAAATAGCTGGTATCCAGATATTGCCGACATGGAACGAAAAATTACGCCTAATACCCGTGGTATTGTGGTAATCAACCCAAATAATCCAACAGGTTCAGTTTATCCACGCCATATTTTGGAACAGCTCGTCGCGCTGGCAAAAAAACATGATTTAATTTTATTTGCCGATGAAATTTACGACAAAATTGTTTACGACGGCATTGAACATGTGGCTTTGGCTGCTTTAGCTGGCGACCAATTGTGTATTTCATTTAATGGTTTATCAAAAGCTTATCGCATTGCAGGTTATCGTTCAGGTTGGATGGTCATTACGGGCAATAAATCTCGTGCCACCGATTATATTGAAGGCCTAGATATGTTAGCTTCAATGCGCTTATGTGCCAATCATCAGGCGCAATATGCTATTCAAACGGCATTAGGTGGTTATCAATCAATTAATGATTTGATCCGCCCTCGTGGTCGTTTATATGAGCAACGCAACATTGCATGGGAAATGTTAAATGAGATTCCTGGGGTGAGCTGTGTAAAACCTGAAGGCGCCATGTATTGTTTCCCTCGTCTAGACCCAAATGTTTACCCAATTCAGGATGATGAAAAATTAATGCTGGATTTACTTCGTGCTGAAAAAGTGTTGTTGGTTCAGGGTACAGGCTTTAATTGGCCAACTCCCGATCATTTCCGTGTCGTATTCTTACCTGCTGAAAATGAATTACGAGAAGCGATTACACGTATTGGGCGTTATCTTGCATCAATTCGCTAATCTGCATGATTAAATAATGATTTGATTTCTATTTATTTTTTAAAGCAACATTTACGAATGTTGCTTTTTTTTATATTTTCTTACCCCCCAAATTATGCAAAAAATGCATACGAATTCAGTTTTTTGCATTGTACGAACCAATTTAAAGCAGTTAATAATCCATGTGCATCATTTTTGCCCAGTTCAAATGGAATGAATCTTTGGCAAGGTGCTCCCAATGAACTGGATTGTCATGGATCAGTTTAATCTTTTCGATGGAAAATCGATTACAGATTAAACAATGGATAGAGGTTTGCATGAAGCAACAAAAACTACTTAAATTTATTATTCTTGCCATTATTCTTGGCATCGTGACAGGATGGTTCTGTCACCATAGTTATTCTGGAACAGATCAGCTCAAACAAATTGCCTCATACTTTAATATCGTTACCGATATTTTCTTGCGTTTAATCAAAATGATTATCGCACCTTTGGTGTTTGCCACCATTATTTCAGGCATTGTATCAATGGGGAGTTCATCATCTCTGGGTCGCCTGACCTTTCGTTCCATGGTTTGGTTTATTTCGGCCTCCTTTATATCACTCGCCATTGGAATGGGGCTTGCCAACGTATTACAACCTGGTGCAGGTCTTAATCTTTCCATTACGCATGAGGTCGTTACGACCGCAACCGCCACACCTACAACCAATAATTTCACATTGCAATCTTTCTTGACCCATGTGTTTCCACGCAGTATCGCAGAGGCGATGGCGAATAATGATATTTTGCAAGTGCTGGTTTTTGCGATTTTCTTTGGGTCTGCTTTGGCCTATATCAATCGAGGGAAAAGTTCCGTCATCGCTCAACTTACCGAAGAACTAAGTCAAATCATGTTCCGTATTACGGACTATGTTATGGCCTTTGCTCCTATTGCTGTTTTTGCGGCAATTGCGTCAGCCATTACAGTTCAAGGTTTAGGCTTGATCGTCGATTATGGCATTCTAATTGGGGAGTTTTACCTTGGTCTTTTACTGTTGTGGCTCATTTTGTTTGGTGTTGGTGCACTGGTTCTGAAAAAAGATATTTTCCGACTAGGTAAGCTTATTCGTGAACCTGTTACGCTTGCCTTTGCAACCGCATCAAGCGAATCGGCCTACCCGAAAGTGATGGATGCTCTGAATCGGTTCGGCGTCCCGAAACGTGTCACCAGTTTTGTGCTTCCTCTCGGTTACTCATTTAATTTAGATGGTTCCATGATGTATACCACCTTCGCCATCTTATTTATTGCACAGGCCTATAACATCGATCTCAGTTTTGCTCAACAATTGATGATTTTACTGACTTTAATGATTACCAGTAAAGGAATTGCTGGGGTTTCTCGAGCAGCCATCGTGGTTGTATCTGCCACATTAACCATGTTCAATTTACCTGAAGCTGGAATTCTACTCTTATTGGGTATCGACCAATTTATGGATATGGGCCGTACTGCAACGAATGTCGTTGGCAACAGTATTGCAACTGCCGTCGTCGCAAAACTAGAAGGCGATGCACTACACGAACCTAGTGAAGTACAAGCGTTAACAACACCTGCCACGAACAGTGGCACCGTCGATCAAGTTTCACAATCTTAACATTTTAAAGCGCATAGCAATGCTAACAATTGCATTTTAGGGATAGTTCAATACTGAATATTTTTCAATACTCAGTATTGAAATGCCAAAAATTAATCATCAAAACAAGGAGGTATGGCACAAAATTTGCTTAACAATCAGTGGAAAATTATCATCTCCCTTTTTATGAATAAGGATCTTTTTAATGCTTCGTAAAACTTTTAAATCGCTTACTTTAGCGATGGGTATTTTAGCGTGTACTTCTGCACTTTATGCAAAAAATAATGTTGTCGTGGTTGCAACAGGTGGCACCATTGCGGGGGCAGGTGCAAGCTCAACTAACAGTGCATCATATACAGCGGCCAAAGTCCCTGTCGATGCACTTATTAATGCTGTACCGCAAGTGAAAGATTTGGCCAATGTCACGGGTATTCAAGCGCTACAAATTGCATCTGAAAGCATCACAGACAAAGAACTTCTATCGTTAGCCCGTCAAGTGAATGATCTGGTCAAGAAATCTTCAGTGAATGGTATTGTAATTACCCATGGGACAGACACGCTTGAAGAAACTGCCTTTTTCCTAAACCTTGTTATTCATACCGATAAACCAATTGTATTGGTTGGGTCAATGCGCCCATCGACTGCGCTTTCGGCCGATGG
>JASGGM010000147.1:0-6373 GCA_047605045.1 Acinetobacter sp.
TAAAACCATTTGTAGAGTATTGCCTTTTGCCCCAAACCATTGCTATAAAGGCATTACGGTAATATTTTAAAGCCTTGGATCTTAAACAAACGTAATTAAGAGGATGTAACCTTCATGAATAAATCAGAATTAATTGACGCCATTGCTACGAAAGGGGGATTGTCTAAGACTGATGCTGGTAAAGCATTAGATGCGACTATTGCTTCTATCACTGATGCACTTAAAGCAGGCGATACCGTTACACTTGTTGGTTTCGGTACATTTAATGTGAAAGAACGTAGTGCGCGTACTGGACGTAATCCTAAAACTGGCGAAGAACTACAAATCAAAGCAAGTAAAGTTCCAAGCTTTAAAGCAGGCAAAGGATTAAAAGATTCTGTCGCTTAATAAAAAGTCAATAAAGCGCGCCAATTGGCGCGTTTTTTATTAAATAAAAAAATAAACTGCTTGAACACATTCATTCACCCGTCAAATTCAGTTAAAATCGCACGCAAATAAAATATTGGAATACTTATGGATTCGTTTCGTAAACTGATCAAAGGTTGGTTAGGCATCGTATTATTGGTGTTGTTCCTAGCGCCCGTTGCATTGGTAGGTATTGAAGGATATTTTAGTGGATCGAACAAAACCGATGTAGCTAAAACAGTCAATGGTCAAGATATCTCAAATAAAGAGCTAGATGACCTTGTCAAAGCATATCAACAGCAATACTTACAATATGTGCAAGGTGATAGTTCCTTGCTAGACATGAATGTTATTCGTAATTCTGCATTAGACACACTAGTTGCACGCACATTGCTTTTAGAACAAGCAAACAAATTAGGCATTAGCCTGAGTGACGCGCAATTTGTACAAATGCTTGCTCAATTGCCAGATTTTCAAGTAGATGGAAAATTCAGCGATGAAGCATTTGGTAATTATCTTCGCAGTAAAGGCATGACAAAAGACAGTTTGATTGCAAGTTTGCGCCAAGATCAGTCTTTGAAAATGTTATCTAGTGCCATTACAAATCATGCACTAGTCAGTCCATTAGATACGAATCAATTAGCAAATATTGAAAGTGAACAACGTGAACTTTATTTAGCAAGCATTAAACTTGATGAATATAAGCAAGGTTTACAAGTCAGTAATCAAGATATAGCGAATTACTACAACAAGCACAAAAACAGTTTTAAACAGAATGCAACTGTAGATGTAGATTATGTTGTTGTTTCTCCTGATATGGCAAGCGCTACTAATGTTGCTCCTACTGATACCGAGATTCAACAAGCATATGCAAAATATGTCGATCATCAAAAACAGAGTGCATCGAAACAAGTTCGTCATATTTTAATTACACATGATTCACGTACCGATGCAGATGCGCTGAAACTAGCCAATGAAATTGAAGCTAAAATTAAAGCGGGTTTAACATTTAGTGAAGCAGCCAAACAATATTCTGAAGATCCAACATCTAAAGATAAAGGTGGTTTGCTAGAGGGTTATCAAACAGGTACTTTGGGGTCTAAAGAGTTTGATAATGCAGTGAATGATTTGAAAAATGGTCAAATCTCACAGCCTGTCAAAACAAATTTTGGTTATCACATTATTGAGGCGCAAGCACCAAATGTTCAAATACCAACTTTAGAAACTGTAAAAGCACAACTTGTAAATGACATTGTCAAAAGCAAGAAAACCAATGCATTTACAGATAAAGTGAATGGCTTGAACGAGCAAGTGATTAGTAATGATGCATTAGATGTGGTCACACAAGAGATTAAACCTGCAAAAATTCAATCTGCTCAGAATGTTCCTGTTTCAACCAAAGATCCTATTTTGGGTGATCTGAATGTTAAAGCAAAACTCTTTAGCGATGATGTGAAAAATGGTGATCGTAATGCTACGAGTAGTATTCAATTAAGCAATGGTGATGTTGTTTGGTTAAAAGTTCGTAAATATACTGCTGCGGGCATACAAACACTTGCGCAAGCAACACCAGCGATTAAAGCAAAAGTGCTGGATGAAAAAGCACAAGCTTTAGCAAAAGCGAAAATTGCGAATACATTAAATGCATTTAAGACACAACCTGCCTCACAGGCCTTAAGTACAAGCACAGTGAAATTTGAAAAAGCAGGTGTATTTAACCGTCAGAATTTGAAGAAAGAAGTATCGAATACAGCATTCACATTACCTAAACCTAAAGCAGGAATGTGGTCTGTTGGTACGATTTCTTTACCAAATGAGTTGGTTGTCGTTGCGGTTTCAAATGTACAAAATGTTCCGCTGAATGCTGAACAAATGAAACAACTACAAACGCTATATACTCAAAGTCGTAATGAGCAAGAGCTTGCAGACTATATCGAGTATTTAAAATCGAATGCAAAAATTAAATAACAATCCTGAATGGTTATTTAAAACTCTAAAAGCG
Organism: Acinetobacter sp.; assembly: GCA_047605045.1. Taxonomy (GTDB): domain Bacteria; phylum Pseudomonadota; class Gammaproteobacteria; order Pseudomonadales; family Moraxellaceae; genus Acinetobacter. Next base: position 2,408 of record JASGGM010000147.1, read on the forward strand.
CCTCGGCGCTTTTTTTGTCAGTTATGACAAGATAATATCTTGCGCAATGAATTGAAAAAGCGTATGTTAACCATAACGATTTTTTTCAAACCATGATGATGAAACAACAACCTATCGCAATGACTTACACATATTTTTGGCAATTTACATAGTTGCCTAAATGCGTTTGGGCACAAGATAGGTTGCCCATCATGAATATAAGACCTGATTGGCAACAACCAATCAGGTTTTTTTTATGCTTCTTCGAAAGCGATCATACATTATTAGGAGTTACACCATGTTCACATATCAATATTCTGGTTTTAGTTATTTTGGACAGTTCTTTGGTTTTTATTTTAAAGCACTGCAATCCCTTACACATTGTATATCCTCATTAAAATGAAAGTTGGGCAAATTGCCCCTAGGAAATGGACATGAATCATCTTCATACGGAAACAGTATTAACCACACCACAGCAGCTGAAACAACAATTCCCATTACATCCCAAATTGGCACAACAAATTTCTGAACAGCGTCATACCATTGCAAATATTTTATCGGGTCAAGATTCAAGACTGATGGTTATTGTTGGGCCGTGTTCAGTACATGATGTTGATGCAGTATATGAATACGCACAAAAATTAAAACATTTACAAACGCTAGTAGACTCTCAACTATTTATTGTGATGCGTGCTTATATTGAAAAGCCCAGAACGACTGTCGGTTGGAAAGGATTTTTATACGATCCTGATCTTAATGGTAAATCAGATTTAGAAAAAGGCTTGCAACAATCTCGTCAGCTTTATTTAAAATTAATTGAATTGGGATTACCGCTTGCCAGTGAAATACTGAATCCAATGGTGACAGGCTATTTTGATGATTTATTGGCTTGGGGGGCCATTGGTGCCAGAACTTCTGAATCACAAATTCATCGTGAAATTGCAAGTAGCTTGCCATTTCCTATTGGTTTTAAGAATGGCACCGATGGTTCAGTACAAATTGCTTTAGATGCGATTCAATCGGCTTGCCATCCGCATCAATTTTTTGCTCTGGGGCAGTGTGGTGGCCCTGTATTCATGAATAGTTTGGGTAATCCATTACCTCATCTTATATTGCGAGGGGCAAATACTGGCCCGAACTATGATGCGCAATCGATTCAGGACATCCATAAACAAGTACACAATCTACCGCCACTGATTATTGATTGTAGTCATGGCAATAGTGCAAAAAACCCATTACGACAAATTGAGGTACTCAAGCAAATTATTGCTGAGCGTGAACAGACAAATATCCGTGCTGTGATGCTAGAAAGCCATTTAGTGGACGGTCAACAAAAAATTTCATGTGATTTACTCTATGGTCAATCGATTACAGATGGCTGCTTGGGGTGGGAAAAAACTGAACAACTATTATTGAATGTTTGTTCAACATTAGAAAAGGTGCAAGGTTTGGCTATGACGGCCTAATTGAGGTGCTTAATATATTTTAGGTAAAACAAACAGCGATTTTCGGATCGCTGTTTTACTTAAACAGGCCAATTTGAATTAATCAAAAAATACATTAAATAAATTGTTAAAATTCAATAAAATAGGTAAAAATATTTTGATAAAAAGTGTAAAGTAATCGTTTGATTTAAAATGAATGCTTTAAATTCAAGTCAAGCATAGCATGACAAAAGCGTACGTTGGCGACACAAATTGTCGCCATGGTTTCAATTAATGATTATTTTAATTGTTATATGATTTATAATTTTGCTTCATTTATAAGCAATGAATCTGAATTATGAGTGATCGTCTTCAAGAAAAATTACATATTCTTGCCGATGCAGCAAAATATGATGTCTCTTGCTCATCGAGTGGCAGTAATCGGCAAAATCAAAACAAGGGACTGGGCAATACAGGTTCCGGGATTTGTCATACCTATACTGAAGATGGTCGTTGTGTTTCTCTACTGAAAATTTTATTCTCAAATGTTTGTATTTTTGATTGTGCTTACTGTGTTTCTCGGCGTTCCAATGACGTAAAAAGAGCTGCGTTTACCGTGCAGGAAGTTGTTGATTTAACCATTAATTTCTATCGGAGAAATTATATTGAAGGCTTGTTTCTAAGTTCAGGTATTTTTAAGTCTGCCGATTATACGATGGAACGCATGCTGCAAGTGGTAAAAAAATTACGCTTGGAAGAAAATTTCAATGGATATATTCACTTAAAAACAATTCCAGGTGCATCTGTAGATATTATTCATGAGGCAGGATTGTATGTTGACCGCATGAGTATTAATCTGGAAATGCCAACAGAAGAGGGCTTAAAGGCATTTGCACCTGAAAAAAGCCATAAAGAAGTGCAGAAAGACTTGGGTTTGGTACGAGATCGGCGTATTCAATTACAAGATGAACGTAAGTTAATTAAGCATGTGCCTAAATATGTACCAGCAGGGCAAACGACACAAATGGTGATTGGTGCACATCAAGAGACTGATCGAGATATTTTAGCTGTTGCAGACCAGTATTATAAAGAATTCAAGCTAAAACGCGTTTACTATTCAGGGTATATTCCAATTAACGCGGAACAAACATTATTACCCGCCGTTGGTTCAGCACCACCTTTGCTTCGAGAAAATCGTTTGTATCAAAGTGATTGGTTAATGCGTTTTTATGGCTTTGAAGCCAATGAAATTTTAAACTCAGCACATCCTAATCTCGATTTAGATATAGACCCTAAGCTAAGTTGGGCTTTACGCCATCCTGAACATTTTCCAATTGATTTAAATCGAGCTGACTATGCCATGATTATTCGCATTCCTGGTATTGGCATACGTTCGGCTAAAAAAATTGTTCAAGCGCGTAAATATGGACGAGTCCGTGAAGATACGGTTAAGAAAATTGGTGTTGTCTGGTCTAAAGCACAACATTTTATTGTGTGTGCAGATACACCAGAATTTAAAAAAACATTATCTCCAACTCGTATAAAGCAAGATATTTTGATGATGGGTCATTCTAAATATACCAAGACATTATCACCACAATTAAATTTTGGGTTTTAAATGGAACAGTGGTTTTTTGATGGTACATTCACAGGCTTATTAACGTGTGTATTTCGTGCATTTCAATTTAAACAATTCAATATTGAAGTTATTCAAAAAAATACAATTGATCAACAGTTTGGCTTATTTTTAGATCCTATTGAAATATTTAGTAATGATATACAGGCCAAGCGGGTTTGGGATGCTCTTCAACAAAAAGTTTCACGCTCAACGATCCGTAATATCTATTGTGCTTTTTTAAGTGAGGATAAAATTGCAATTCAGCATATTTTTAACTTATGCATTTACATTTTTAATCATACGCTTAACTTGGAAAAAAATTATAACCATCCTTCAGTATTACTGGTGGCACAATGGGCCAAGAAAGTAGGGCGTGAGAAACACCGTATGGAGGCCTTTGTCCGATTTAAAAAGACTCAGCAAAATATTTACATTGCGATGATTCATCCTGATTTTAATGTCTTGCCAATTATCTTGAATCATTTTCGTAAGCGTTATCAGGATCAACAATGGCTAATTTATGATGATCTCAGAAAAATTGGCATTTATTATGATCTAAATCAAGTTCATGAAATTCGTATGAATGTTGATCATTCAGAAAATCATAGTACTTTAAACCATCAACATCTAAATATTGAAATGGATGAGGATGAGTTAAAATATGATGAATTATGGAAAGCATATTTTAAAAGTGTCAACATTAAAGAGCGGCAAAATTTAAGATTACATATACAGTATGTACCCAAACGCTATTGGCAGTATTTAAATGAAAAACAAGATTTTAAATGATTTTAAGCCGACATCAATCTATTACCTTGATACGATCTGTGTTCGGTGCGGAAATTGGTGAATTGGCTTTAATATAATTGGCCAGTGCATCGATATCCAAACCAGATTCCACACGATTTTGAGCTTGCTTAAAAATAGAAAAATTATTACCGCCAT
>JASGGM010000148.1:0-6365 GCA_047605045.1 Acinetobacter sp.
GCGTTCTTGAAATATGGCGTAAACATCTTAACAGCATTGATTTTAAGAAAAATTGTTTTTAAATACGGGACTATAGAAGAAATTTTGATATCTTCACATTGAATTGTGATTAATTAAAATATGTCTTGGTTTTCATCACAACCGTCAATGAGTTTACTCATTTTAGCGAGAACATTTCCAGAAAGTATTGCAGTGTTAAGCAGTTAAGCAGAAATTTTTGAAACTCAATTGGAGCGATCACGCTCCAATTTCAAGATGATGCAGTCTGCCCAGAAAAGAGCTTAAGACCGTAATTCGATACGATAGATTTTCCCAAGAAAAAAGGAATAAGAGATGGTGCCAATCAAGGCCAATGCACCGATAAACCAGAATGCAGCACTAAAACTATGGGTATATTTTAAGATAATACCAATGATGAGAGGACAGACCACGCCGCCCATATTTGCAGCGAAACTCGTAATACTTCCAGTTAAACCAATCAGTTTTTGTGGTGCAATTTCGGCAACAGTTGCCCATGTTGTTGCGGCCATACCTTGAGCAAAAAAAGCGGCAGTTAAAATTGCAATACAGATAATATTAGAGTCAGTAAAATTGACAAATATAATGCTCATCCCCATGGCAGAGCCTGCAATCATAGGAAGTTTACGAGAAAAAGAAATACTAAAGCCTTTTCTAATGAGGAGGTCTGCAATTGTACCGCCGAGCAAAACACCAATGGTTGCACCAATGAATGGCATGATGGCAAATAAACCGACTTTAAGATTGGTGATCTGGCGCTCTTCCATGAGATAGGTTGGAAACCACGTGAGGAAGAAATATAACATCGACGTATTGGTGAATTTACCAACACAGATTGCCCAAATCTGACGATGTCTAAACAACTCACGAATATCTTGCCATTGAAATTTCATGGCGGGCCCATCTTGTTTACCTGCTTCAACTAATGCGCCACCTTGGCGAATATAATCAAATTCAGCCTGATTTACTTTTTTACAATCCATTGGGGAGCGGTATAAATGGATCCATATAAATCCAAATAAAATACCAATACCACCAGTTACGTAAAAAATCATATGCCAACTATAATGTGTGGCTAACCAGATTAAGCTTCCTGTAAATAAAGCTGTACCGATATATTGACCACAAATATATACACTACTTGCTGTCCCACGTTCCTGAGCTGGAAACCACGCAGCAACGGCACGGGTATTGGATGGGAATGCTGGTGTTTCTAATACGCCAATAATTAAGCGGAGTGCAAATAAAGCAATAAAAGTTCCTGCCAAACCCTGTAAAATTGTAGCAATTGACCAGCTAATTAGGGCAATACCATAGGTAAAACGAGCACCGAATCGATCTGCAATATAGCCTGCAGGTACGAGTGCAACAGCATATGTCCATGCAAAAGCCGAGAAAATGAGTCCCATTTCAACTTTATCTAGACCAAGATCTTTCGATAAAAAGGGAGCAGCAATAGAAATATTCACCCGATCAATATAATTAATCGTGGTCGCAAATAAGAGTAACAGTAGAATAAACCAACGTCGTTTTGTTGGTCGTTGCTGTGGAGTCGCATCCGATTGCTGTTTTATTATGTCCGATACTTGATTCATACAATATCCTTTGTGCTGAAGTATCCTTGATATGCGCATTCATTCACATATGATGATGTTTCTATCTGTGATTGATGTCATTGTCCATTGATTGGAAGTCCTTAATTTTAATAATAAAAAAGTTAGCACGACGCTAACTTTCTAAATGATTAATCTACAATACCCGCAAAGCGCATCGCTTCGTGAATTTGTTCAGCAGCACCTTCAGCCAATGGTCTTAAAGGTGGGCGAACCGTGGCATGTTCTAAAATGCCTCGAGAAACTAGACCATGTTTTAGCGCAATGGTACCTTCCATATGGGATGGACGGTGATAGACGACTTGTGTCAGCGGCATTAATTTGTTGTTTACTGCCCGAGCACGTGGATAATCTTGTGCTTTACCTGCATTTAATAATTCAAGCATCAATTCAGGCGCGATCGTACCATACCCTACGAGAAAACCATCGACATCAAAAGAGGTATGCAATAGGTATTCGTCGTGACAGGTGAGAATCTGTAGTTCTGGGAATTTTTCCCGCAATATTGGAATTTCGACATCCCAGCGAATCATATCCCGCACACCATTTTTAAGCGCAAATACACCAGGTAAAGCTGCGATTTCCAATAAGGTTTTTAGGTTGTAAGTTGCCTTGGTCGCATTCGGATACTGAAATAAAATAGTTGGTAAACCACTGCCTTCATGTACTGCTTTATAGCGATCCTGAGGTGCACCATCTTGATAGCCAAAACGTAACCAACCATGCGATGGATACACTAAAGCAGCTGAAGCACCTGCGTTTGCTGCACGTTGTGCTTCTTCAGCAGCGACACGTGTTCCTTCTGAAGTAATCCCTGCGATAATTGGAATTTTATTATCAACAGCTTTGACATAACTTTGAATTACTTCTTGCTGTTCTTTCGAATTTAAAAATGTGCCTTCGCCAGCATGCCCGAGTACGGTTAAACCTTTAACGCCTGGAATACTTGCAAGCCAAGATCCGATACGTTGAATTGCATCATGATCCACTTCACCATCTCGTGTAAATGGTGTAACAGGTGCTGGGGTTAAGCCTCTTAGATCTAAACTCATTGCTACTTCCTTATATAAATTCAAAATAAATCAATAATTTATTTTGTTTTGTTGTTTAGGTGAATTTAGTTTAGGGGCAAAAAATAAAGTACAGAAGTACTAAATTGGGTATTTCAGTTATACTGAAATTGCATAACAGAGGGAGAATTTGCGGTGGATTATCAATTATGGAAATTATTTGTAGATGCGTATGAACTTGGAAGTCTGAGTAAAGTGGCCCAGTCTTATCGGGTTAGTCAGCCAAAAATTAGTAGACAACTCAATGAGTTGGAAGATAGCTGTCATGCAAAACTATTCCATCGCAATGGACGAGGTGTCATATTGACGGACTTTGGACAAGCGTTATTGCCTAAAATTAAATCGTGGCTTGAACATACTGAGCATTTAAAACAGGATATCCTGAACGCAAGTGGCGATATTATCGGCAGTGTACGAATGGGAAGTATTCCTTCGATGTCTTATCCTATTTTGACCCAAGTCATTCAATCACTGAAACAGACTTATCCTAAAATCGAACTATCGGTTCGTGAGGGGCAAGGTATTTTAGTCGATCAATGGTTAGAAGAAGGCAGTATTGATTTGGGCTTGCTTTATCGATTTAACCCAACGGCGCATGTATTGGATGATTATTTGCGCCGTAGTGTGACGTATGTGATAGGTCATTGTGAAGACGCGCTTATGAACAATGCCAGAACCATTCGCCTTACTGATTTAAATCAGCAGCCTTTGGTGACTTTTTGTCAGCCACATCCATTTTTAAATTTATTGCAATCTGCTGCTCAGCAACATCAAATGGATTTAAACCTTGTATTTCAGGTTGATTCTATTCGTATGCAACTGAACTTGATTCAGAGAAATCATTATTATGGTTTGTTGGGTGAGCAAGCTGTAAACAGTTATCTGAGAGAGTTTCCCACATTAACGTATGCTCAATTGGTTGAACCAGAATTACCACGTTATTTGTCATTGTCTTTGCCACCACAAGCCTACCTGTCACCTGCATGTAAAGTGGTGATACAGACCATTAAAAAAGTGTTATTGCTCAACCAAACAGCAATTTAAATCGATTGCTTTTAAGCTAAATCGGTAAAATGGGTTTTGCAAAAATTTTTGACAAAATGCATAAATGAATGTGTTGCTGCTGATCGGTATTTCTCCTTTTTCCAGGCCAAACCAATCGTCACATGTAGTGGTTCGGCCATGGGTCTAACCACAATCTTCTTTGTATCAACAGCAACAGCATTGAGCATAAATGATAAGCCATCGCCATTGGCGACCATTTCGAGATTGGACTGAATTTGATTAGATGAAATGAAGATATCTGGTTTAATACCATTTTTTTCACACTGCTTTAAAATCTCACGCCGATGAAAAGAATCATCTTTCATTAAAATTAGGGGTTGGCCATCGAGATCTGTCCAATCAATGATAGATTTATTGGCTAATGGATGATGAATGGGTATACACAGTTCGTGTTGGCGCCGCATTAGTGGGTCAAGCGATAAAGATTTTGGGGCTTTATCAATAATAATAATGGCCAGATCTAAGTCACCTGCATCGAGTCGTTGCTGTAACCCCAAGGAGCCTTCTTCAACCACAGAAATATGGATATTCGGATAACTGGCCCGAAAGTTTTTAATGATTTGGGCAAAAATAAATGAACTAATCATGGGGGGAATACCCAAAATAATTTCGTTTTTATGGGCGAGTTTCAGGTCGTTTAATTCACTGACAGCATCTTGCAGGGCATTGATGATGGGTTGTACACGTTTCAGAAACAACTCACCTTCGACGGTTAATAAAAAGCCATTTCGTTTTCGGTGAAAGAGTTTTGTGCCTAATTCATCTTCTAATTTTTTAATGGCAATCGTGATATTGGGCTGTGAAACAAAATGATATTCTGCGGCACGTGTAAGATTTTTGAGTCGAGCGGTGGTAATAAAATAGTCGAGCTGACGCAATTCCATGAGCATATCACGATAAATAAAACTTATTTTACGATAAAAAAATAGTATTTCTATTCTTTATTTCATCTTGCTAGTCTTTTTTACAACACCCTAAAGTGCTATCACAGGACGACGATATGTCACGCATCTTAAATACGGAAATTATTGTTCCCATTATTGAAAATTTAGTTAAAAAAGCTTGCTATGAGTTAGACGATAATTTTATGTGTGCTTTAAAAAAAGCACATGAAAAAGAAGAGTCACCGATTGGTAAAGACACGATTCGTATTTTAATTGAAAATGGAGAATATGCGAAAAAAGAGCAATTGGCATGTTGCCATGATACAGGCACGTGTGTCGTTGTGGTTGAAATTGGTCAAAATGTTTCATGGGAAGGCAAGCCACTGAAAGAACAGATTAATCAAGGTGTTCGTCAGGGATATGACAAAGGTTACTTACGTAAATCTATGGTGGCCGATCCGCTTGAACGCATAAATACGGGTGATAATACGCCTGCAGTGATTCATACAGAGATTATAGAAGGTGATCGTGTAACGATTACGGTAATGCCAAAAGGCGGTGGCAGTGAAAATATGGGGACCTTTAAAACACTATTACCTGGTGCAGGTATTCAGGGGATTAAGGATTTTGTATTAGAAACGGTATCGAAAGTGGGGGGTAATCCTTGTCCGCCATATATTATTGGTATTGGGGTTGGCGGCACAATGGATCACTGTTCATGGATGGCTAAAAAAGCTTTACTGCGCCCCTTGGGAATTAATAATGAAAAAACACTGTATGCAGAATTGGAACAAGAGTTATTGGAAGAAGTCAATAATACAGGCATTGGTCCACTCGGCATGGGCGGACGTGTGACTGCACTTGGTATTCATATCGATTATTATCCATGCCATATTACGGCATTACCCGTTGCGATTAATTTCCAATGTAATGCCAGTCGCCACGCTACAGAAACGATCTAGCAAGAGGGCGATTCCATGCAAATTACATTACCTTTAACCAGAGAAAAAGTGAAATCGCTTAAGGCAGGCGATGTGGTATTTTTAACAGGTTATGTCTATACCTGTCGTGATGCAGCACATAAAAAAATTCAGGATGCGCTTGAACATGGTCAGCCGCCACCCATCGATTTACAGGATCAACTGATTTTTTATGCTGGTCCATGTCCAGCACCTCCCGGTTTGGCGATTGGTTCGAATGGCCCAACCACAGCCGCACGTATGGATCCTTTTGTGGAAATGATGTTTCAACAAGGGGTATCTGCTTTCTTTGGTAAGGGAAACCGAGCCAAATATGTTGCAGATTTATGTAAAACGTATCAGGGCGTATCTTTTGTTGGCGTGGGTGGTGCATCTGCTATTAATACCCGAAATGTTAAATCGGTAGAAATCGTGGCTTATGAAGAATTGGGTACAGAATCGATTAAAAAAGTCTATTTTGACCAATACCGTGTCATTGTCGGTATCGATAGTGAAGGCAATGTCTTGCATGATCAGGAAGTACAGAAATATAAACGATAAGCCAGAATGAATTTAACTCGTCTACCATGCTTTTTTAGGCTTCAGGTAAATACACACGATTTAACTCAGCACATGCTCAATCATATTGTTAAATCAGTTGAAGATAAGAACTTTCTTATCTTCAACTTTACCAGTCAGCGCCTAAAATGAACTGGATGACCAAATGGAGTTGGGTGGTGCTTGCTGGGCTCTCAA
>JASGGM010000149.1:0-6323 GCA_047605045.1 Acinetobacter sp.
ATACTGAATGAAAATAATGAATATCATCAGTTCAAAAATCTTATTGTTTTGTTAGAACAAGGCAAGAGTAACTATTTGCTTGAAACTTCAGCAATAGACTATCGTAAGATGGCTGAAAAAATTTTGTCAGAATATAAATTCATGGATTTTTGTACAGATCATGAAAAAAACTATATTTTAAATAATCTTAAGATTCATCATTATTTTAGTGGTGAAACTATTTATAATAGAAATAAAGTGTGTGATGAGGCCATATTTGTCTTAAAAGGAACAATTCAAATGGGGTGGAATAGTGCGGAAGGTAAGCATCTTATTCATCGATTTATACCCAGTGGGAGCTTATTAAATATAATTTATTTAATGTCTGGTGCGAAGTTACAACATGAATATATTGCGCATGAGGCAGTGACACTTGCAAAAATCCCTGAACATGTTTTTAAAGAAATACTGAATAAAAATCATAAGGTTCTACACCATTTTTTTGAACTCATCTGTAAGCGAAATTGCTTTTTGGATAATGATATTTATTTTCACCATGTAAAAGGGCTTCGTGCACAGTTGGCACGACAGTTTTTATATTTTCTGGAGTATTTTGCATCTTATTCAAATCAGAATATTGTGAAGTTATCTATTAAATTATCTCAAGACAATTTTGCCGATCTTTTGAAGACATCTCGACAAAGTATACGTAAAGAGATTGCATGGTTTGTTCAGGAAGGAATTATCGAAGCAAAGTACAACCAGTTTCTTATTAAAGAACCAGAAAGACTAAGAACATTAATCTAATTTGAAATTTCTTATTCTATTATTGTGAAATTTATATATTTTTTTTGCAAAACAATTGTGTGTTTTGGCGTAGCGTCATAGGTATGCGTTTTATAAAATCATTCTAAATCGATCAAGTCTTTATGTTTTGGGGTGGTTTTATGGCGCATACACATACTGAAATAAATGTACAACCACTCACAAGTCGGATTGGTGCGGAAATTCAAAATGTTCATCTTTCACGTGAACTAGATGCCAATACCATTTCAAAAATATATGAAGCACTTTTGCAATATAAAGTTATTTTTTTTCGTGGACAGCAGCATTTAACGGACATTGAACAAGAAAATTTTGCTGCTTTATTCGGTGTACCCCTTAAACATCCTACGGTCCCTGTTGCTACAGGGTCGAATTATATTTTTGAACTGGATTCAAAAACAGGAGGGCGTGCAGATGTTTGGCATACCGATGTCACCTTTATTGATGCCTATCCTAAATTGAGTGTATTGCGCGCTGTGAAAGTTCCCGATGTGGGTGGGGATACCACTTGGGCAAATACAGAAACAGCATATGAGGATTTGCCTAAACCCCTGCAATTACTTGCTGAAAATTTACGTGCGATTCATAGCAACGATTTTGATTATGGTGGTTTTCGGCCCAATGCAAGTCAGGACGTTGTAGAACGTCATCAACAAGTTTTTGCATCTACGGTTTATAAAGCTGAGCACCCAGTGGTTAGACTTCACCCAGAAACTGGACAAAAAAGTTTAGTCCTTGGTCAATTTTTCAATCGATTTGTGGGTTTAACAACGCGTGAGTCAAATAAAATTTTTGAGGTTTTTCAGGAAAGAATTACCAAACCAGAAAATACCGTGCGCTGGAAATGGCAAGCAGGTGATATTGCGATCTGGGATAACAGAGCGACGCAGCATTTAGCTGTTGATGATTATGGCAGTGCACATAGAGTGATGCGTCGGGTGACATTGGCAGGTGAAATACCTGTGGGTGTAGATGGTCGTAAAAGTGTGACTTTAGCACCACGCAATTTTTCTGAACAGGAATTGGAAGTCCAAAAGCACCAATTGATTTTAAATTCTTAAATTTGAAGCCCATTAATAAATATATTTGATTAAGGTGAAGTTATGAAAAAGAAGTGGTTGGCGAGAACGCTATTGGTCGTAAGTTTTTTTACGAGTGGTTGGGCATATGCTCAGAACCCAACAATAATACGTATTGCATCGCCCGATTTGAGTGCTGGTGCTAAACATGCAGGTGGTGGGGCAGTTGATGTCCTTTCGACAAAAAAATATCTCGAAAAAGAATTCGCCAAAGATAATATTAAGGTTCAATGGTTCTTTTTTAAAGGCGCTGGCCCTGCAATTAATGAAGCGATTGCCAATAATCAAATTGACTTTGCCTTTTTGGGTGATTTACCACCCATTGTGGCCAAAGCCAGAGGTTTAAATACGCAATTATTGGTGCCTACTGCAAGAGGAATTAGTAATTATCTGGTGGTTCGTTCAGATTTAAATATTAAAAATTTCTCTGAATTAAAAGGCAAACGTGTTGGTATTTTAAGGGGGACTGCCGATGAATTGTCATTTAATGCTGCTTTAAAAAGCCAAGGACTCAAGGCAAGCGATGTTCGTTTAATTAATCTTGATTTTAATGCAATTAATGCTGCACTGGTTGCCAAAAAAATTGATGCAACTTGGGGGCCATCTCGCTATTTTGCCTTGCGTGATAAAGGTATTGTGAAATTACCTGTGAGTAGTCGTACTTTAAATGGGGCGGGTGCGACACAGGGCGTATTCTTGGGTACAGCTGATTTTATTAATAAATACCCACAAGTAACACAACGTGTCGTGAATCAGGTTGTACAAGCGTTGTATTGGTTGTCTCAAGAGAAAAACCGTGTTCCACAAATTGCTTTATTTTATACCCAATCTAATTATCCACCTTCAGTTTATGCGCAAGAATTACATGGGGTTAACTTCCACTTCTTATATTCGCCTTGGTTCGATCAATATTATTTAGGTCGTCTAAAGCAAAATGTCGATTTAGCAAAACAGCAAGGTTTAATTCGTGGGGACATTAATATTAACAGTTGGGTTAATCCAAAATTTGTTCAGCAGGCCTTAACGACTTTAAATCTTAAGAACGAATGGAAACCAACAGCAAATTACGAATATCTCAAAAAATAAGGCATTACTTTTTTATGCATTATTGATTGAACAATTACATTATTTATAGGGTGAATAGGTCATGAAAATGTCAAAACTCAAAGTCCAAGATAAATCATCTGTGAAACGATATGATTTGAAATATGGGTTGCGTCAAAGTCTTTTGGCTGCAAGTATTCTGGCTTGCTGGTCTCAAGCTTATGCTGCGGATCAGTCTCAGGAAGAAACATCTTCTTCCAAATCCAAGCAAGTCAATGCTGCACAGCTAGATACCATTGTGGTTACGGCAACCCGCCGTGAACAGTCATTACAGAAAGTTCCTATTGCTGTTTCTGTTGTGAATGGAAAGGATCTTGAACAGAAACAGAAAAATGCGCTGGAATCTATTGTTTCAGAAATTCCATCGGTGAATTTTAGATCGGGTGCATCGAATAAAGATACTTCGCTTTTTGTACGTGGCGTTGGTACTGTAACGACGTCTCCAGGTGTTGAACCTTCTGTTTCAACAGTTGTTGATGGTGTTGTATATAGTCGCCCAGGGCAAGCAACTTTAGATTTGCTCGATGTCGATCGAATTGAAGTGTTACGAGGACCTCAAGGCACGTTATTTGGTAAAAATTCGACGGCTGGTGTTGTGAATATTGTTACCAAGCCACCAACAGAAAAGCCTTCTGGTTTTATCGACCTTTATGCGACCAGTGATGGCGAACAACGTGTTCGTGTTGGTGCATCGGGTGCGTTAATTCCGAATGTTCTTAAAGCAAACGTTACCGCACTGGTCGGGCGTTATGATGGTAATGTCAAAAACGTCAATACCCAGCAAGATCTCAATGGCTATAAAAATCAGGGATTCCGTACCAAGTTTGAATATAATCCAACCGATAATCTAACGATTGGATTTATTGCAGACTATATGCATAAAGATGCAACGTCACCGCGGGTAGTTACTGCAAATACCAGCAGTAGTTTTGCTTCAGCATTATCGCCTGTTGTTGCGAGCAAAACCAATCGTGATACCAATACCGATATCAATGACTCGACAGAAGACACCAATAAAGGTGTCGCATTGACAGCGGATTATACAACCGACAACCATCAATGGTCTTCAATTACAGCATGGCGTCAATGGCGGAATAGACAGATTCAAGATCAGGACTATTTATCTGCACCAACGACAAGTTTTTCTTCAATTGATGACTTTGGAACAGTCAATTCAAGACAGTTATCGCAAGAATTTCGTGTGAAGAATCTGGATGATGGCTTCTTTAATTATGTTGCTGGTTTATATTTCTCGAAAAATGATATCGATGAAACCTATCAACGACGCTCAACGTGGTATGACAGTAGCATTTCAGACTATAGTAACGATGTTGGTCGGGCAGTTTATAGTGTAAAAAGTACCAACTATGCCATTTTCGGTGAAGGAACATTTAACTTCACAGATCGTTTTCGATTCATTTCTGGTTTGCGTGTAACGCGAGATGAGTTGTCTTATGCTCATCAACGTACTTCTAATGTCCCAACCTCTGTTGGAACACGAAATTCTATCCGTTCGTCTTATGGAAGTTCAGGCTCGACATCTTCGACAGGTGTTTCTGGTCGTATCGGTCCACAATTCGATATAACACCAAATATTAATACCTATTTTACGTATTCACGTGGTTATAAAGGGCCAGCGTATAATGTGTATTTTAATATGCAGAGTGTTGATAGACCTGTTGTCGACCCTGAAACATCAAACTCTTATGAGTTAGGGTTGAAATCGCTGTGGTTAGATAAAAAATTACGTGTCAATCTGGCTGCATTCTATACCCAGTATCATAATTATCAGGCGAATTATCGTACCATCGATACAACAACAGGTACTGTATCCGCAATTACGCGATTGGTGAATGCGGGAGATGTATCGACGAAAGGGATAGAACTTGATTCGGCGTATAAACCGAATGAGAACTTATCGTACTCGTTATCATTGGCAAATATTCATGCGCGAATTGATAAGTTTACATGCCCAGTCGGCGATACTTCTTGCCCAAATGTAAATGGTAAACCATTGCCTTATTCGCCAGATTGGAAAATCAATGCACAAGTCGATAAATTTATTCCACTCGCGAGTGGGAATAAACGGATCGAACTGTCTACTCAATATTCTTGGCAAAGTGAAACCCAGTATGACATTAACCAATATGACAATACGGTTCAGCCTGCCTATGGTATTTGGAATGCCAGCATTGCTTTGAATAATTTGCAGTCAAAATGGCGTGTTGCATTTATTGTAAGAAATATTCTAGATAAATCTTATGCCACTTTATTAAGTGCAAGTGGTACAAAAACATTACGTTTAGTTCCTCGCGATGATCAACGTTATTTTGGCCTATCATTTAGAAAAGACTTCTAAAGATGAAACCTAATTTCGTAATCATAATCGCTGATCAATTACGTGCTGATGCATTAAGTTTATTTGGCAATAAAATTGTTAAAACACCTCATATTGAAGCTTTGGCAAAACAAGGTGTGGTGTTTAAACAAGCGTATACTCAGCACAGTGTTTGTTCACCCTCACGGGTTTCATTTTTAACTGGGAATTATCCACATGTTAAAGGTGAGCGTACTTTAAGTAATCTGATTCAGCCCGATCAGGCGAATTTTCTTAAAGATTTTAAAGAGAATGGTTATGAGGTGGTTCACATTGGTGGTCGGGGCGATACTTTCGCCCTGAATGCCACCGAAGTGTCGGTGTCATCATATGGTTTTGCAGATCCTGAACTGAGTTCCTTGCATGATTTTATGTATCGACCAGTTCAGCAGAATATACAACAAACACTTGCCAGTAACCCTTTGGCGCGTTCTTTTTATAGAGGAAAAAAGCCGAAGGAACAGTTAAGTTTTGATGAATCTTGTATTCAAACGATAGAGCAGTGGGTTAAAAAGCCTAAACCACAACCATGGTTGCTCTATGTTCCTCTGATCGATCCTCATCCACCATTCTATGTGGAAGAGCCATGGTTCTCGATGTATGATCGCGAAAAATTAGATTTACCTTTAGCTGCACAGGCATTGCAGCCTGAATATTTACAAGCGTTAAGACAGGCACATGGTTGGGACCAATATACTGAAAATGACTGGCGAGAAATTAAGGCTGTTTATTATGGCATGGTTTCACGTCTTGATGACCATATTGGGCGTATTCGTACGGCTTTAAATACACAAGGCTTAGATGAAAATACCTATATTGTCTTTTTCTCCGATCATGGTGAATATTTGGGAGATTTCGGCGTCGTTGAAAAATGGCCAAGTGGTTTACATCACTGTTTAACCAATACTCCTTTAATTATTTCTGGCCCAGCGGTTGCAAAAGATCAGCAATCTAATGCA
>JASGGM010000150.1:0-6195 GCA_047605045.1 Acinetobacter sp.
TGGGTGGTGGTAACCTATACCGTGGTAGCCAATTGCAAAAAGATGGTTTGGTTGGCCGTGTAACGGGTGATCAAATGGGAATGCTTGCAACAGTCATGAACGGTTTAGCATTGCGAGATGCTTTAGTTCGTCGCAATATTAAAACACGATTGCTGTCTGCTTTACCAATAGGCACTGTTGTAGAACCTTATTCAAGCCGTGATGCAATTCGTCATTTAAGTCAAGGTGAGGTATGTGTTTTTGTTGCTGGAACGGGGAATCCATTTTTTACAACCGATACAGCTGCATGCTTACGTGGGATTGAAATTGAAGCCAATCTTATTCTTAAAGCAACTAAAGTAGATGGTGTATACAACAAAGACCCAAGTAAACATGAAGATGCTGTTAAATATGATCATTTAACTTTTGATCAGGTACTAGACGAAAAACTAGGCGTGATGGATTTAACGGCGATTTGTTTATGTCGTGATCATAATGTTCCATTGCAAGTTTTCGATATGAACAAATCAGGTGCTTTGCTTTCAGTCGTTATGGGTGATAAAGAAGGTACTCACGTCACCAAGTGATATATACGTGAACGTAAAAGCTCTCTATACTATTGTTATTTTTAATTCATACATTTTGAGAACCTAAGGAAGATCATATGATTAACGATCTTAAAAAAGACAGCGAACAGCGCATGCAAAAGTCACTTGAATCTCTGGAACAGGGATTTGCAAAAGTGCGAACTGGTCGTGCACACCCATCTATACTCAATGGTGTGATGGTTCCTTACTATGGTTCTGATGTCCCATTGAACCAAGTCGCAAATATTGGTATTGAAGATTCTCGCACGCTGATTGTTCAACCATTTGAACGTCAAATGGTGTCAGCAATTGATAAAGCTATTCGTGAAAGCGATTTGGGGCTAAACCCAATTACAGCAGATGCAATTCGTGTACCTTTACCAGCATTAACAGAAGAAACACGTCGTGATATGCAAAAAGTTGCACGCGCTGAAGCAGAAAATGCCAAAGTTGCGATTCGAAATATTCGCCGAGATGTTTTAGGTGATATTAAATCATTGCTGAAAGATAAAGAAATCTCAGAAGATGATGAGCGTCGTGCTGGTGAAGACATTCAAAAAATTACAGATAAATATGTTGCAGAAGTTGATAAGCGTTTGGCAGCGAAAGAAGAAGAGTTGTTGAAGGTTTAATGAATGACGAATTCAGATAGGATTCATTTGCCTCAACATGTTGCCATCATTATGGATGGCAACAATCGCTTTGCTCAAAAAAAGCATCTTGAAAAAGGTGATGGTCATAAAAAAGGGAAAGACGCTTTAGATAGCATCGTGGAATATTGCTGCGAAGTTGGAATTAAAGCACTGACTGTTTTTGCTTTTTCCAGTGAAAACTGGAACAGACCACAGGCTGAAGTCAATTTACTCATGCAATTGCTTGAGCAATCTATACATGAACAAATTCCCCGTATGGTTGAGTTTGACATTGCGCTTAGATTTATAGGTGATCGCTCTAGGCTTCCTGTCCATCTACAACAATTAATGGCAAATGCAGAAAAGCAAACAGCGCATTTCACAAAAATGACGCTTACGATAGCAATTAGTTATGGTGGAATGTGGGATATTGCTGAATCAGCTAAACGTATTGCCAATGATGTAGTTCATAATAAAATCAAAGTTGATGATATTGATGCAGAATTATTTGGTCATTACGTTGAACTTCATGATTTGCCTGCACTGGATTTAATGATTCGAACAGGTGGTGATTACCGAATTTCAAATTTTCTACTCTGGCAAGCGGCATATGCAGAATTGTATTTTACCAAAACGTTTTGGCCAGAATTTACAGTAGAAGAACTCAATCAAGCATTTAGCGTGTTTGCAGAACGCGAACGTCGTTTTGGAAAAACTTCAGAGCAGATCCAGAACGAATTAACCGAGAAATAATTCATGTTTGAGCGGATTAAAACCGCATTGGTATTGGTGGCAATCGTACTGAGTTGTATGTTTGCAACACCATCACATTATCCAATGTTAGTGTTAATGATGGTTGCTGCTGCATTAGCTGGATATGAGTGGTATAAGCTAATGCCAAAGCAGGACCATTCATCACATCCAATCCAGGCATTTGCATATGCTTTTGTCACACTTGCTGTCTCTATAATTGCACTATACTATCAGGACGTTACACTTTTATTTTGGGCGGCATCTATTCTCACATGGGTGCTGAGTACATATTGGGTGAAATATTATCCTGAATATGATGGTTGGTATAATAAAAGTCTTCATGTAATTGGCATAATTCTTATCGCGGCAGCGATCACTGCTATTTTTGCAGTTTGGGAAAGCTCACCTTGGTGGCTCATGTATCTATTTTTACTGGTATGGGGCGCAGATAGTGGAGCATATTTTGTCGGACGTAAATTAGGTCGTCGTAAAATGGCACCTTATGTGAGCCCAAATAAATCCATTGAAGGATTGTTGGGTGGTTTATTCATTGCCGCTGGTATTATCCTTATTGTACAAAGTCATTATTTACATCTTTCTTTCACCGAACACGTACTCTTCTTAATGGTTTCATTTATTGCAGTACTCGGTTCTGTACAGGGTGATTTATTTGAATCAATGATTAAACGACGGGCAAATGTGAAGGACTCTGGGAGAATTTTGCCTGGACATGGTGGCGTATTAGATCGAATAGATTCACTTCTGGCGGCTGCGCCAATATTCGCTACTGGAATATACTTATTGAAACTTATTGGTGTAGATTTATAAATGTCTCAAAATGTTTGTGTACTAGGTGCCACGGGTTCAATTGGTAAAAGCACTTTAAAAGTACTCGCTGATCATCCTGATCAATACTCAATATACGCTTTGACAGCGCATAGTCGTATTGATCGACTTATTGAATTATGCAAACTATTTAAACCGAAAGTCGTTGTTGTTCCAGAAAATCAATATGCTAGTTTAAAATTGCAATTACAAGAATTGCAATTACATCAGATAGACATTCTTGTTGGCGAAACAGGATTAATTGCCGTTGCTTCTGATCCAAATGTAGATATTGTCATGGCTGCTATTGTTGGTGCTGCTGGTTTAATGCCAACTTTAGCTGCAATTAAAACAGGTAAACGTGTATTACTTGCAAATAAAGAAGCACTGGTAATGTCTGGTGAAATCATGCTTGAAGCAGCTGCACAGTACAATGCTTTACTTCTTCCTGTAGATTCTGAACATAACGCTATTTTTCAATGTTTACCCTATAACTATCCACATCTACAGTCTAAAGGTGAACCACAACAAGGCGTATCAAGAATACTGTTAACGGCATCTGGCGGTCCTTTTTTGAATTTTTCAAACAAACAATTATCGGAAGTTACTCCTGAACAGGCATGTAAACATCCCAATTGGTCTATGGGTAGAAAAATTTCAGTAGATTCAGCAACTTTGATGAATAAAGGATTAGAATTGATCGAAGCGTGCCATTTGTTTTCAATTTCAGAACATTTCGTTACAGTTGTGATCCACCCACAAAGTATTATTCATTCTATGGTTCAATATGTAGATGGTTCGACTTTGGCACAAATGGGTAATCCCGATATGTGTACACCAATTGCACACGCATTGGCGTGGCCGAATCGTATATCGACTCAGGTAGGGGCTTTGGATTTATTTCAACATTCACAACTGAATTTTCAACCACCAGATACAGTTCGTTTTCCAGCGCTTAACTTAGCGAGATTCGCGATTCAAACTGGTGGAACTGCACCTGCAATTTTAAATGCAGCGAATGAAGTAGCAGTTGAGGCCTTTTTGAATCGTTATGTCTCTTTTACGGATATTACGGAAATAGTGGAACAAACATTGAATGAAATTGAAGTACATGCTGCCGAATCAATCGAAGCTGTACTTGATGCAGATGACTCGGCTCGGAAGTTTGCCCAGACCCGTGTCGAAGCGATATTAGGAGCTTAAACCATGAATATTCTTTTTATGGTGTTAGCTGCAATTTTTTTATTGGGGCCATTAATTGCCATACATGAGTTTGGGCATTATTGGGTTGCTCGTAAGCTTGGTGTTAAAGTTTTAGTCTATTCAATTGGATTTGGGCCAAAGTTGCTGAATTGGACTTCAAAAAAGTCTGGCATTCAATATCGTTTATCTGCTTTGCCTTTGGGTGGATATGTAAAAATGCTGGATGAGCGGGAGTCTGAAGTCAAAGCGGAAGATCTTGCTTTTGCTTTCAATCGTCAGAAACCTTGGAAGAAAATTGCAATTGTGGCTGCGGGGCCTCTTATTAACCTTGTGTTTGCAGTGTTATTGTTTTGGTTATTGTTTTTACCAACGCAAGAACAACTTAATACACGAATAGGTAAAGTTACACAACATAGTCCTGCTGAGGTCGCTGGATTACAAGTTGGAGATAAAATAATAAGTGTTGATCATCGATCAATTACGACATGGGAGGGGCTTAATTATGCGCTTGTGGATCGTGCAGGTGAAACTGGGGAAATTTTGATACAGGCAGAGCATCAAGGGAAGTTGAAAGATTTTAACCTACCTATTTCTCAATTTTTGAAAGATCAAAGTCAATCACCGCTTGATACTCTGGGGTTTTCTCCATATCGTCCGGCTGTAGCACCGATCATTCAAAAATTAAGTGAAGATGGTGCTGCAATACGACAGGGATTGAAAGCGGGCGATAAAATTTTAGCAATCAATCAGACTAAAACACCAGATTGGTTTGATGTTGTTGAAATTGTCCAAAAATCTCCAGAGAAATTGTTAAAGTTTAATATTGAGCGTCAAGGTGAAATTATTCAGTTAGACGTTATGCCACAGGGTAAGCGTGATAATATGGGAAATGTGACCGGTATACTTGGTGTACAAAGCCAAATAGGTCACATTCAAGTCCCAACGGAATATAAGCAAACAATCCAATATTCGCCTTTACAGGCTTTTGGTAAAGCAGTGCAGAAAACTGGAGAAATTTCCAGTATGATTCTGAACTCAATGGCCAAAATGGTACGAGGAATGATAGGATTAGAAAATCTATCAGGTCCCATCACTATTGCTAAAGTTGCTGGACAGAGTGCTGAAATGGGGTGGCAAACCTTTATTTCCTTTATGGCATTGATGAGTGTTAGTTTGGGGGTTTTAAACCTTTTACCAATACCAATGCTTGATGGCGGGCATTTAGTTTATTATTTTATTGAAGCGATTCGAGGGAAACCCGTTTCTGAACAAATACAACTTGTTGGTTTTAAAATCGGTATGGTATTGCTTGGAAGTATGATGATTCTAGCTTTATTTAATGATTTTATGCGGTTATAACAGGATTAACAGAAAATTCAACTTAGTGGAAAAACAGGCATGCGTCACACACATTTTTTTATGCCTTTGGCACTTGTAAGTGCAATGGCAGTTGCACAGCAGGTATATGCTGTAGGCGAATTTGTAGCTCAAGATGTTAAAATTGAAGGCTTGGTTCGTCTAACACCTGCCAATGTTTACAGTTTATTGCCCATCAAAAGTGGTGATCGAGTCAATGACGCGATTCTCAATAATGCAATTCATAGTTTATATGATTCTGGATTGTTTGATGATATTAAAGCATCTCAACAAGGAAATACTTTAGTATTTAATGTTGTTGAGCGTCCAATTATCTCTAAAGTTGAATTTAAAGGTAATAAATTAATCCCGAAAGAAGCTCTACAAGATGGCTTGAAAAAAATGGGAGTTTCTGAAGGGGAAGTTTTAAAGCGTTCTACTTTACAAAATCTGGAAACTGAGCTTGAGCAACAATATGTTCAACAAGGTCGCTATAACGCAGATATTAAAGTTGAAACTACACCTAGACCGAATAACCGTGTTGATTTGACAGTTAACTTCAAAGAAGGTAAGGCTGCAAAAGTTGTAAATATTGATGTTATTGGTAATAAAGTATTTAGCGATGACGATATTAAACAAGCTTTTGCAATCAAAGAAAGTTCTTGGTCGTCTATTGTTACTCGAAATGATAAATATGCTAAAGAACGTATGTCCTCTAGTTTAGAGAATTTACGTGCCCTTTATTTAAATGATGGTTATGTAAATTTTAATGTTAATTCATCTAATTTGAATTTAAGTGAAGATAAGAAGAATATTTTCATTGAAGTTGCGGTGTCTGAAGGTGAACAATTTAAAGTGGG
>JASGGM010000151.1:0-6141 GCA_047605045.1 Acinetobacter sp.
ATGCCACGTACACCAAAGGTTGACCGTGCACCAAATCCACGCATCGAAAGCTGTAGATCCTGAGCATAATTCTCACGATTATTCAATTGAATACTGGGTACACCTTGCACGACTTCGGTTAAATTCACACCCAAATTATTTTTTTGAACGGGCGCATCAACTCGAAAAATAGATGCTGGCGTTTGTGCATACGTCGTATCGGTGCGTGTAGCTTCAACTTTAATGACAGGAAGTTGAGCGATTGATTCATTTTGCGGTTCATCTTGCGCATACAATATTTGACTAATTGATACCGCAATGAGTAACAGTGATGAAGTTTTAGGAAAACGACAAGAAATTAAACGGCACATTGAAAAATCCTTAACGTGAGCGATTTTATTAAATTTAGGGAGGGATGAACAAAAAACGATCGAGATATAAATGGCGACATCAATTCTTCATATAAAAATTGTAATTCAATTTTAGTAATTTGTCTGAATAGACTCAAGTAACGCAATCATCACAAATTTAGAACGCTCAGATTAATCACAATCATTTTGTGGATATGGATTAGTCACGTAAAATAGGGATATCTTAAAGATGACCCTGTAAAAATGCCTGAATTACCTGAAGTTGAAACCACAAAAACCAGTTTATTGCCTTTAATTGGTCAAACTGTACATGCCATTGAGGTACGTAACCCCAGTTTACGTTGGCCAATTCCAGCAAATATCGACCAATTAATTGGCCAAAAACTTGAACAGTTACAACGCCGTTCTAAATATATACAAGCCCACTTCTCTCAAAATTCGATGCTATGGCATTTGGGTATGTCTGGTAGTTTCCGTATTTGTGATGCCTCCGATGAATTAAGGAAACATGATCACCTCATTATCCAATTTAATGATTTACAATTGCGATATCATGACCCTCGCCGATTCGGTTGCATCTTATGGCTAGATACAAGCACACAACAAAAATTAATTGATCCGCTTGGACCAGAACCCCTTAGTGATGCATTTAACGCCGATTACTTAGCGCAGAAGTTACGAAATAAGAATATCGGTATCAAGTTGGCCATTATGGACAATCATGTGGTGGTTGGTGTAGGCAATATTTACGCGACAGAAAGTTTATTTAATGTTGGCATTCATCCTGCTCAGCCCGCACGAGACTTGTCCATTCAGCAAATTGAAAAACTCGTGATTGAAATTAAAAGAATTTTACATCAAGCCATTACGCTAGGTGGTTCAACGCTACGAGACTACAGCAATGCCATGGGTGAAAATGGCTATTTTCAACAGACACTATTGGCTTATGGACGTAGTGGTGAAATGTGCATCAATTGCGAAACAACTTTAGAAAATCTAAAGTTAGGACAACGCGCCAGCGTGTTCTGCCCTCAATGCCAGCCATTGATCAAATCTAAAGCCTAACCTGAATTGAGTGGAAATATGAAAACTGCCATTGTCCGACATATACTGGTTAAAGACAAAGAACTTGCCGAACAGCTCAAAAAGAAACTCCAATCTGGTGCTGATTTTGCCAAAATTGCCAAACAATACTCAACCTGTAATTCAGGCAAACGCGGAGGGGAATTAGGCGAAGTCAAAAAAGGGCAACTCGTTCATGTCATTGATAAAATCGTCTTTAGTGCTGCTGAACGCGTTTTGCATGGTCCAATCAAAAGCCAATTTGGCTTTCATCTGCTCGAAATTAAGTTCCGAATGGATTAACTGTGTTTACATACCGCCTTGCAATGACTCGGTCATTTTTATTTCTGACGCGGTTGGATGACGTATGTCCACACTGTTTGTAAGTTATCTTCTATACAGGCTTGAGTTTGAACACGTCGATATTGAAAACCTTCAAAATCATCTAGCATTTGCCAATGATGTTGCAAAGTATTTGAACTAAACACAAAACCTTCTACTTCATTGGCTTGGTCATTCAATTCAAGCGCGAATAACCCCGCATCAGGCCCCCAATCTAAAACATGCACGATGCCACGCAACGTTGCTTTACGCCACACTCCTCCAATATTATCGAGGAGATGTGCATTAGTTTCATTGGGACGCAGGGTGCCATAAACAAATAGATGTTCCATTACCCTTTCTCTAAAAACCTACTGATTATATTGACTTTAATGTATCACAAATATAAAAAAACGGCACCAGAATGTGCCGTCTATAACAAATAACCTGTTAAGATTATTTTTTCAAAGCATCGCGAATTTCACGAAGTAATTGAATGTCTTCTGGTGTTGCTGCTGGTTCTGGCGCAGCTTCTTCTTGTTTACGACGAAGTTTATTCAATAATTTCACCATTACAAAAACAACCCATGCCAAAATCACAAAGTTGATAAAGATTGTTAAGAAGCTACCATAGGTTAAGACATTGATACCCGCTTTCTGCAGGGCATCCAAAGATTGTAAATTATTCGGGTTATCTCCCAAAACAATAAATTTTTGAGTAAAATCAACACCACCACCTGTAATTGCCGTGATAATTGGCATAATGATATCTTTAACCAAAGAATCAACGATTTTACCAAATGCACCCCCGATGATCACACCGACAGCTAAATCAATCATGTTGCCTTTTACTGCAAATTCACGAAACTCTTTTAAAATACTCATATTAAACTCCAACGATTTTTAGACAACCTAAAGTCGAATAGACCTAGGCTGATTTTTTTGATATTTGAATAACGCTTAATGTACTGTCTTTTGATTCAAAATAAAACCTTAAGAAATTTATGCCATTAATAGGAATTCGTAAAATCTACCCAAAAACTGGCTTCTTTCACATCTTGGCAGTGTTGTAACCAACGCTGATTTGGCCAAAGTAATTCTGCCGTAAGTGCATATGGATTATAGCGTGCGGTATATAACGTACCATATCCTTTGTGGTATGCAGTTTGAAACAATGGTGGTCTAAGTAATGCCTTTTCCACCGATTGACTTTGATAAGATTTTTTTACTACGCTTTCAAGCGTTGTTGCTCGTTCTATGGTTTTAGTTGCGCGTGCATGAGCAGGCCATAAAATTGCATGCTGATGATTGGCTACAACTTGTTGACGTAAAACCTCAGCAGATGCATTTGGTTTTAAGAATACTGTGGCCCATTCTCCTGATTGATCCAATAAGCTGATGTTATAGGTCATGTGAACAGGAATTCGTTTTAAAATCTCAATTGCAGTCGCTGTATTGGTGGCAACTTCCAACACATAACGTAAGACCAATGGGATACCAAACCCCTCACCGACTTCTCGACTCCCGCCAAAAGCCAACGATGCGGCTAGGCCAGATTCATTAATACCATCCAAAGCTCCCCATAAACAGTCACTCATCACCAAAACAGATTGCCCACACCATCGGGTCGCAAACCATGTACCTTCCAATAAGCTCGGTACATAATCATAGTTACGGATCAGCATGGGCATTTCAATTCCTTGTGGATCATGCCAAATTGCTTGAGTACAGCCCGTAATATACGATGGTGGACACCAAAGCGATAAAAATCGAGCTTCTAAATCTCCTCCTCCGGCCAAGGCTGTCAATTGTTCATAAATTGGCATTAACTCAGGCATATGGGTTTTTAACGCTCGCCGACATGCCAGATAAGAAGGACGAGAATGATGCCCATCACGTAAATACCAACGACAGTAACTCGGCCAGCGTTGATAAAACATCCTCTGCCAACGAAGTCCTGGAACATCTTCACGAATTGTCTCAAAAAGACAGTGCATCATTCGCCTCTTACAAACTTATAAAATTTTAAATGCACCCGCTTGTGGCACAATTTGTTCATTCACCACGGCAAGTGGTTGAGCGCTATAAAAAGATTTAATACCAGCAATCCAATTGTGTGCGCGTTCATTCAGTTCAAACTGATCATTCATTGAACGACCACGCGTAATCAAAATACCTAAGTCTGCCCCTTGATAACGATAATCTCCTTGCCCACTGATTCTCAAATAGAATGCTTCATTGTCAGAAGCGATGTCCTGTCTAGAATAATCAAATCGATGAAAATGGATATGACCGTTGTCATCCATTCTATAGATACCCGATTCAGGTGCTGTAGTAATCCTGTCAACGCTATCTTCAGTATGCTTAATGACCAATTGACTCCA
Source organism: Acinetobacter sp. (assembly GCA_047605045.1). Classification (GTDB taxonomy): domain Bacteria; phylum Pseudomonadota; class Gammaproteobacteria; order Pseudomonadales; family Moraxellaceae; genus Acinetobacter. The sequence goes on from JASGGM010000151.1 coordinate 4,118, forward strand.
ACTGTCAATAAAGGCAGGATTCGCCCAACGCGCATTTAACTCATCGACATCCAACTCATAATCAACACCTGAAAATTCAAGTAGATGGAACATGAACAACGGCGCATCTGTATAGGCAAATGCAGCATGATTGGTCATTGGGCTGGCACCACAAATACGTGGATTGAGTTCTCCTAAATAAACCTCACCATCTTCTTTATCAATTAAAAAATCGAGATCAAAACAACCTCGATACCCTTCTTCTTTTAATTGGTCGCCAAAACGTTGTGCCATCTGCTGTGCTTTTTGACGGATTTGCTCTGAAAAAGCTTCAGGAAAAATTTCATTGCCACACCATCCTCCCTTGTAAGGTGTTAATTCTGGCTCCCCTACAACTTCAGTCAGTAAAGGCCCCACCAATGTCCCAGATTTTGTCACACAACCTTCCATCGTTGCACCACGACAATTAATCCGTTTCATAATTTTGACTTCTGGGTCATGGATGATGTCATCCATGTGTTTATTGAAGTCCTCTTCATTCGAAATAAAGAAAGTTGTATGACCTGAGTCACCAAAAGCGGTTTGGATCACCAAATGCTCACCTAACCCATGCAATTGAGCCAGTGTCTGCAGCTGTGTAAAACTTTCGACTTTCGCCAGTACATTCGGCACAGAAGGTACATTGGCCTTATTCCCAATGCGCACAGTTTCCATTTTATTATCACAGCGAGATCGTAATTCAGCGCTTGGAAACCAGACATCTATTCCAATTTCTTTACATAGTTTTTCAGTCTGTTCATCAAACATCAAAAATACGGCCACTGGCTTCTGTTCAGACTGCTCAACCAAATCGACAACTGTTTTGTGTTGTAATAAATAGTTATTAATATCTTCAATCGATGTAAATTCTTCGTGGTCTGTTTCCAGAGGAACAAATACATTAGGATGCCGACCATCAAAACAATCTATATAATTGATATATTTAAAATTTCTTACCCATTGCTCTAAACCCAATAAATTAAAGTTCGTAGCACTAATAAAATAAATAGGTCGTTCATTTCGATGAAATAATAATCTTAATTCAGAAATATTTCGTACTTTCATCACGTTTTCCCCAACTTGAGATGATGTATGAGCCACCACAATTTTATTGAATGTGTTTTTTGGCTCATGCCCTGCCATCAATCGTTTTTTCAACCATTGTAAAATTTGCAACATTGAATCCCCATTCAATATCAAGCTATCGTTGAAATAGCGATGCTTTAATTACAAATCACCCAATCTGATGTTTGTTGTGGTTGTTGAATATCTTGTGCCGCAACAAACTGATGTTGTGAATTGACTGTATCGTTATCGTTTGTCTCGGTGGCACTCGGTTTTTTCAATGGTCCCAATGTATGCAAATAGCTTTCGGTATAACCGCCTTTTTGATAGACATCAAAATGACACACGCGATCTCGGAAACTTTTGAGTGGTTGCCCCAACCCTCGAATTCCTGTTTCACGCTCACGACGTACTTTGTCAAAGTCGACTTCTATTGGCATAATTTCAGGCCCATTTGCTGCCTGATGCAATACATATCCTGATGGATCAATAATAATGGAGCGTCCTACCCCACCATCCCCCACACCATTAATATCAAAGAAATACACTTGATTGGTTGCCGCCGATGCTCGTGCAATTGCCAATTCCACATCTCGGTCAATAGTGTCGGTCATAGTTGGGTGAATAATAACTTCCGCTCCCATTGCGACTAACGTCCGTGTCGTTTCTGGAAACCACATGTCATAACAAATCGATACACCGATTCTTCCTGCATTCGGTACATCAAAAACGACAAATTCATTGCCAGAATTTATGCCAGCCTCATAAGGTAAAAATGGAAATAATTTTCGAAATCGTGTAACCACTTCTCCTTGTGGGTTAATGACAGGTGCGGTGTTATAAACCCCATCTTCACGTTGTTCAAACAGTGAACCTGGAATAAGCCATAATCCTGTTTTTCGAGCAATTTCCTGTAAGCGTTGCTCTGCATTGCCTGGCAT
>JASGGM010000152.1:0-6098 GCA_047605045.1 Acinetobacter sp.
TTTTTCTAATCACAAAAATTTTTTAATTTAATGATCGGAGTTTGTTTGAAATTACAGTATTTTAGACAAACTTTTTATTTTTATATTTGCCAAATGCAAGGATTTCCCCCATGACGCTGATTTTTATAGCGGCATTGTGCAGTGTAACGGTGTCAGTTCTAATTAAGTTTGCTAAAACAAAAGGCTTTAATGCTTTGCAAATGATCGTGTGGAATTATTTAAGCGCAAGTATATTGTGTTTTTTGTGGTTTAAACCAGATTTTAGTCATTTTGAAATCATGACCGCGCCATGGTGGTTTATTCTACTGTTGGGTATTATTCTGCCAAGTCTTTTTTGGTGCTTAGCTCAATCTTTACACCATGCTGGTATCGTTAAAACTGAAGTTGCACAACGGTTGTCCGTAGTTTTATCGCTATTAGCCGCTTATTTTTTATTTCAGGAACAGTTTAATACCTTAAAAATTTTGGGAATCTTACTTGGAATTGTGTCGGTATTGTGCCTACTTTGGAAAAGGAAAACCAACGATATAAAGCAACAATCCTATGCCACATTGTTCTTGCTTTGTGTGTGGATAGGCTATGCGCTGGTCGATGTTTTATTAAAATATAACAGTAGCTTGGGGTTAAAATTTGCTTTAAGTCTAAATTTAGTTTTTATCACGGCATTTGTATTGTCCGTGCTTTATGTCAGTTTGTCCCGAGATCATACTTGGCAATTGAAAAATATACCTGTTGGATTGGGGTTAGGTATACTCAACTTTATGAATATTGCATCGTATGTTCAAGCGCATCAGACTTTAAAAAATTCGCCTGCGGTGGTATTTATGACCATGAATTTATGTGTGGTTTTACTGGGTATTCTGGTAGGTATTATCATTTTTAAAGAACGTATAAAATCTTCCACATGGTTAGGTGTGATCTTTGCTGTCATTGGTATTTTATGTTTGGCAATCGCCATGTAGGTACTATAGGTTGATTAAACAGCCAAATCAGTTGTAATACTGATTTGGCATTGACTAAAAATTGCGATAACACACTATAAAAATGTAAATAATTGTTTTTGTTCTAACCGTGATTTAGGTAATTTGGCATTAAAATCTTGTTCACTGTGATACCCCAGTGTCAAAATCACACTGGCTTTTAAACCTTGTGAGCTTAAACCCAGCTCTTTATCTAGAATCTCAGCATCAAAGCCACCAATTGCTGTTGTATCAAAACCCAAAGCAATTGCATTGGTGAGTGCAACGCCAAGTGCAATAAAGGTCTGATTTTCAAGCCATTGTTGGATGCCTTCATCCGATTCACGATACTGGTTGATGTAACCTTGACGAAGTTCCGCCTGTGTTTTTTTAGTCGTCTCATCTTTAAAACGGCCAATGACATCATCTCGTTCCAGTAGGTGCTGTAAGTGCTGACTATCGATGTCGGTCTGTGTAGTGAAAATAATAGTATGAGAAGAATCAAGCACTTTAGGTGCATTGTAAGCATACTTACCAACCAATGCCTGTGCAATACGTTGTTTGGCCGCCGTATTATCTGCGACAAAAAAGTGCCATGGTTGAATGTTAATTGAAGAAGGACTTAAACGAAGTATTTCAAGAAAAGTATCAATTTGATGTTGAGGTATTTTCTTTTCAGAATCATAAGCTTTAGTTGAATAACGTTGTTGAGCAAAGTGTAGCAAACCCATCTTTCATCTCTATATTAAGTTTTAGAACAGCCTATAATATATGTCTATACCAAACTAAAAATCAAAGTCATTAAAATGATTTAAAGATGACTTTTTTGTATATTGCTACAGTGCTTACACAGGTTGTGTTCATTTAATCAAAAAAATAGTGCAGTTACGAGCCCTTAAGTAGTAAAAATGATTTAGTTATTCAGAAAACATAATGATTGCAAGCTGCGCTATTCACGGCGAGTCATGCTAACATAAGTCCCAAAATTTCCGTGTAGCTGGGTATATTAATGACTGAGGAAAGATTAACTCACCTTAAACAGCTTGAAGCTGAAAGTATTCATATTATTCGAGAAGTCGCTGCGGAATTTGATAATCCCGTCATGCTTTACTCGATTGGTAAAGATTCAGCAGTAATGTTGCATTTAGCGATGAAAGCATTTTATCCTGCTAAATTGCCATTTCCATTATTGCATGTGAATACTGGGTGGAAATTCAAGGACATGATCACTTTCCGTGATGACATGGTAAAACGTCTTGGTCTTGAATTACTTGAACATAAAAATTTGGAAGGTATTGCCCAAAACATCAACCCGTTCGATCACGGTAGCTCTAAATATACTGACATCATGAAAACGCAAGCCTTAAAGCAAGCATTGGATAAATATCAGTTTGATGCAGCATTTGGTGGCGCTCGCCGTGATGAAGAAAAATCTCGTGCCAAAGAACGAGTATATTCTTTCCGTGACCAAAAACATCGTTGGGATCCAAAAAATCAGCGCCCTGAACTATGGAATATCTATAACGGTAAAGTGAACAAAGGCGAGAGTATTCGTGTCTTTCCATTGTCAAACTGGACTGAGTTGGACATCTGGCAATATATTTATCTTGAGCAAATTCCAATTGTACCGTTGTATTACTCTGCAAAACGTCCAGTTGTTGAACGTGATGGTACACTCATCATGATCGATGATGAACGTTTCCCGTTACGTGAAGGCGAAGTTCCAGAAATGAAATCTGTACGTTTCCGTACTTTGGGATGTTACCCACTTACAGGTGCAGTAGAATCAACAGCTGATACACTACCAGACATTATTCAGGAAATGCTATTGACCACCAGTTCTGAACGTCAAGGTCGTATGATTGATCATGATGAAGCAGGATCAATGGAAAAGAAAAAGCAAGAAGGTTATTTCTAATTTAGTGGAGTCAAACCATGTCTCATCAATCCGAGCTTATCAGCCAGGATATTTTGGCCTATTTAAAACAGCATGAGCAAAAAGACTTACTCCGCTTTTTAACTTGCGGTAATGTCGATGATGGTAAAAGTACCTTAATTGGTCGTTTACTGCATGACTCAAAAATGATCTATGAAGATCAACTTGAAGCTGTAAAACGTGACAGTAAAAAAGTCGGTACGCAAGGTGAAAAAGTTGATTTAGCGTTACTCGTCGATGGTCTGCAAGCAGAACGCGAGCAAGGTATTACCATTGATGTTGCATACCGCTATTTCTCGACGGAAAAGCGTAAATTCATTATTGCGGATACGCCTGGGCATGAACAATACACTCGTAACATGGCAACAGGTGCATCGACATGTGACTTGGCAATTATCTTAATTGATGCCCGTTACGGTGTACAAACGCAAACACGTCGTCATAGCTTTATTTCTGCTTTATTGGGGATTCGCAACATTGTTGTTGCCATTAATAAAATGGATTTAGTTGAATTCTCAGAAGAAAAATTCAACCAAATTCGTCATGATTATTTGGCTTTTGTCGAACAATTGGGCGATCGTAAACCTGATGATATACGTTTTGTACCGATTTCTGCATTGAACGGTGACAATGTGGTGAACCCATCTGAGAGTACTCCTTGGTACTATACAGAAGGTTATCAAGCACAAACGCTGATGAATATTTTGGAAACTGTACAGATTAAGCAGGACAACCAAAAACGTGATTTCCGGTTACCAGTACAATATGTCAACCGTCCTAACCTCGATTTCCGTGGTTTTGCAGGAACAATTGCACTTGGCTCAGTGAAAACTGGCGATGAAATTTTGGCATTACCATCAGGTAAGCGCAGTACAGTTAAAGAAATTGTGACTTATGATGGTAATTTGACAGAGGCATTTGCAGGTCAAGCCATTACACTCACATTGAATGATGAAATTGATATCAGCCGTGGCGATATGATTGTTCATCCAAATGCATTACCTCAAGTATCACAGGCGGTACGTACAACCGTCGTTTGGATGACTGAACAACCTTTGGTTGTGGGTAAGCTTTATAATGTTAAGGTTGGCACACAAAGTGTTCCTGCAAAAGTTAGCCAGATTAATTACCGTGTCGATGTGAATACGCTGGAACATGTTCAGGTTGATCAGCTTGAGTTAAACGGTATTGCAAATGTTATTGTTGAATTTGATCGTCCGGTCGTATTTGATAATTACCCAAATAGCCGTTTTACAGGTAGTTTTATCTTTATTGATCGTTTAAGCAATGTCACCGTTGGTGCTGCGATGATCGAAGATATTGCGCAAGTTGCGAATGCTGCACAAGTCGTGACTGCAGAAGAACGCGCGGCTCGTTTAGGTCAAAAACCAGCATTAATTGCCGTTTCTCAAGCTGTTATTGCTGATGCACAAAGCTTGGAACGTCAGTTGCTTCAACAAGGTATTGTTGCAATAGCATCTGCTCAACTAACTGTTGAACAGGCACAATTGCTTCGTCAAACGGGTGTTGTCGTTGTCGTTTCAGCTCTTGATTCAGTTGATACGCAAATTACAACCGACTCAGTTGAAACTGCTGTTGAAGAAATTGCAAAATTAGTCAAACTTTAATTTGAAGTTTGACTCAATTTTAAAAAAAGCCTCAAACATTGTTTTGGGGCTTTTTCTATCATAATTGCATATTTAAAAATGCAAATTAGTTGTGGAAATTCTTATATAAAACTCACAACTATGTCACAATAGCAACCATTCCAAAACACACACATTTCAGGTTATTTATGGCTGACGCTACTGCATCTTCAAACAAGCTAGAATTTTTAAATGAACTTAAGTCGGTTAATTTAAATGATTCGGCTGAAAAAATTATTCGTAGTGGCGGTAAGACAGGACGACAAGAAAGCTATAAACAAGCGCTGTTTGAATTAAGTCAATCGTTTGAAGATCGTTTTGTCGATGCAGTAGAAGCTGCATTTAATTTACATCCTTCACAATCGAAAAAAGTCCGTTATAAAAAAGACCGTATTCGTGTTTTTAAACAGCATGATATTGATTATTTAACCATTGATGGTGTAGAAACAGCTCAAATTTTAGCGCAAATTGCACAAGCGATTCATTATGATGATGCAATTGTAAGTAAGGACTTAAATGATTCTTTCCCGTTCTGGAAAGAAGGCTACCCAATGGTGCAGTTTGATAATGTATATAAGATTCTAGCCGAAGATATTCAAGTACATTATCAGGCAGTATTGGATCAGTTAATAAAATACATTTCAAAATAACGCATAAAAGTTTGCCTTAGTGAAATGGGGCAAACTGTTTAATTGAATGCGCAAAGACGACTAAAGGCAATTGGCAGGTTTGGGTACGCCTGCTAAGCGACTTAAGTGTCGCGCGACTAATCCTGTATTGAATTTCTGTTGTAATTCAGCATTATTAATTTCGGGACCGATTGTTTTCATTAAATATTTAATCAGTGGGCGAGTTGCGGGCGAATGTCCAAATTGTTGATAAAACTGACGCACAGCATATAAAATTTGAAAATGCCATTCAGTCAATTGAATTTCCAAACTATCCGCCAATTGTTGCGCAACAGCTTCATTCCAAACGGTATAATCGACTAAATGACCATCTTGATCGAGTTGTAAAGACATTGAAAATCCTATTTAAAACTAATACAGCGCTGATATTGCAAAATCAAATCGGTCAATTGTGAGTAATTCACCACACGAATGTTATTTTCACTGCTTAATGCTATATTGTCTAAAATGATGGCATCATTTTCAAGAAGATAGAGTGTATATGGTTTAAGCCGAGTATCATGTGCATATAAAACGAATTCACCCATTAAAATAACAGGATCGTGTATTGCTGCCATCTGAATAAGCTGCTGTATTAGATCGGGGCCTTGTTTAAATTTCCCTTGAAGCATAAAAAGCGTACTAGATAAAGTCATCTTGAACTCAAAAAATTAGTTTACCAGTAGAACACATGGTCAAATTTTTGCAAAAAATCGGAATTAAGATCGATAAATTGCAATTCATGCTGTGTCGATGTCACAAAAGGATGTTGATGGTTTTTTTGCTCAATCAAAATTGGGTTTAAGTCATAGAATTCAAAACTATCCACCATATTGGAGCCAAATTTAAATGGGTGAGAAAGCGAATTAAATTGAAGTTCACTATTTAA
>JASGGM010000153.1:0-6094 GCA_047605045.1 Acinetobacter sp.
TTGAGAACCATCATAAATTTTTTTGGCAATTCCTTGATATGCAAATAATTCTCCAAATGGAACGAAATCAGCATGTGCAGCAATTTTATTACTTTTTAAAGCTGGTCCTGCCACCTCGGGTGCCTGAGAAATAATTTTGATGTCTTTATCCAATGTCCAACCTTGTGCCTGAACCGCACGCAATAACAAACCATGTGCTGTTGAAGCAAACGGAACCGAAATGGTCTGCCCTTTTAAATCTTTTAGCGACGTTACTTTTGAGTTAATCGGAACAACAATGGCATTACCACTACCATTGGTACTTCCCGACAAAGGTGAAAGAAAAACACTCTCTTTACCCGCTTGTTTAAACGCGACTAAGTTATTTACTGCAGGAAAATCAGCCATTGCCCCCAAATCTAAACGTCCAGCAACCATTTCACTGGTCAAAGGTGCCCCAGAGGTAAAGTTTTTCCATTGAATATCATATTTGACATTTTTATATTCACCTTCTTTAGGTAAATATTTAGGTAATAAATTCAGCTCACGAATAAGTAAGCCACCAGTGGCACAGTTAATAGTCGTGTCCTGTGTACCAATAGCGACACGTATGGTTTCTGTTTTCTGCCCACAGCCCACACTGCTCAAGACGATGGCCCCAATTAAGCCACTTAACAGTAATTTCTTTTTGCTTAACAGATCTTTATTCATATTGTTGTTCCAAGCTATTTCAGTAAATAAGGGATATTGACTTTGACCGCATCGGTCGGACAATCTTTTTCACACGGCATGCAGTACCAACATTCATCAAACTGCATATAGGCTTTTTTGCTTGTTAGATCTATGGCCAACAAATCCATCGGACATACATCGACACAAACGGTACAACCTTTGTCTGCAATACATTTATCTTCATCAATAATCACCGGAGCAACTGTACGGTGCTGAATTTCTCTAAAAATAAATGCCATTCGTTTTTCCTCCGTTCAATTGATTTAATCTGCAATTGCGACACTTTTTTGAATCCGAAGATGATCATATGATGTAGCTTCAGTTTCATTAATCGGGACAACATAAGGTTCCACCGCTTTTTTAAAGCTCACCATGTTGCCATTTTCATCTTTTTTCAAATGGGCGTGACAAAACCACTCCTGATTATTTTTTGAAGGAAAATCAGCACGATAATGATATAACCCCCAACGACTTTCCTGACGAAATAATGAGGCACGTGCAGCCATTTCTGCACAATCACGAATCACCGACACCTCGGCTGCACGCATCAACTCATGCGGATTGCGCGCTGTAATCTGGGCAATATCCTGTTTAATATCTTCAAAACGCTTCAAACCGATTTCCATTTTTTGTCGAGTTTTTGGCGGTTGCAGATAATCATTCACAAAACGACGTAACTTGTATTCAACCTGTTCTGGTGCCAAGCCTTCATTACGTTGTAATGGTGCAAAAATCCGCTGCTTTTCTGCATCAATTTCGGCCTGATTTAATTCACTATCAGCCACATTCACCACATATTTGGCAGCATTTACACCTGCAAACCAACCATAGGTAAATGCACCTAACATATAATTGTGAGGCACCGCTGCCATATCGCCAGCACTGTATAAACCTTTTACCGAAGTTTCCGCTTTTTCATTGATCCAAACACCTGAAGCACTATGCCCACTACAAAAACCAATTTCTGAAATATGCATTTCAACCATATCCTGACGGTAATTGGTGCCACGCCCTGCATGAAAACGACCGCGACTTGGACGCTCATTGGTATGTAGAATTTCCTCAATCGTCTGAATGGTTTCTTCGGCCAAATGATTGACTTTTAGATACACTGGCCCATTGCCACTTTCTAATTCCTGATAGAACTCCCACATCATCTGACCACTCCAGTAGTCACATTCAATAAAGCGTTCCCCTTTACTGTTGGCGGTATAGCCACCTAAAGGCCCAGTCACATATGCACAAGCTGGTCCGTTATAATCCTTAATTAATGGATTAATCTGAAAGCATTCTAAATTCGATAATTCTGCTCCAGCGTGGTAGGCCATCGCATAGCCATCTCCAGCATTGGTCGGGTTTTCATAAGTCCCCATTAAATAACCAGATGCAGGTAATCCCAGACGGCCAGCGGCGCCACAACATAAAATTGCAGCTTTGGTTTTAATGACATAGAAATCACCGCTGCGGCAGTCAAAACCCACGACGCCATTAATCGCTCCTTGCTCATTCTTCAGCAATTTGGTGGTCACAATTCGATTATTAATTTTGACCTGCGCACGTTTTAACTGGCGATATAACACTTTTTTCACATCATGCCCTTCTGGCATCGGCAATACATATGCCCCCATGTGATGCACTTTTTTTACCGCAAACTCACCTGTTTCATCTTTTTCAAATTTAATCCCCCACTGATCGAGTTGTGAGATAGTCGTAAAACTATGCTTGGCATAGGCATAAACTGTGTTTTGATTCACAATCCCGTCATTGGCAATTGTAATTTCCTTGGTATATTGCTCAGGTGTGGCATAACCGGGAATCACAGCATTATTTAATCCATCCATCCCCATAGAAATCGCACCACTGCGTTTTACATTGGCTTTTTCAATCAGTAATACACTTAAATTCGGGTTTTCGTGCTTAGCTTTGATTGCCGCCATAGGTCCAGCCGTCCCGCCACCAATCACCACCAGATCGTATTCTAAATATTTGGTTTCCATTACTTTTCTCCATATCAAGCGATTCGTATTAACGATGAATACGTAACCGATATTGGAAGGTATCTCCAGAGAAATAGAGATATTCATAATCGATCGGTTGTCCTTGCGCATCATGCGTAAGCCGTTCTACTCGTAACACTGGTGTACCAATATCCACTTTTAATAACTCAGCCAATTCTTCATCGGCCACTGTGGCATCAATCGCTAGGTCAGCATGCCCCAATGGAATCTCACATTCCTGTTCCAACGCTTTAAAAATATCGGTAGTACGTAAGTCAATCGCCTGTTCTTGTAATTTCAGACCAATCTGTTCAGGCAAATAAGTCAATTCATAAGAAACAGGTTGGCGATTCAGCAAACGAACCCGTTGAATTTCATAAACATTGGATTTAACAGGCAATTTAAGTTTAGGTACTACATGCATGGGAATCTGTTTAAGTTCCACGGCAACGACCCGATTTAAAATTTCATGACCAGCAGAGGACATTGCTTCTGCAAAGCCTTGTAAATGAGAAATATTTTGGAAGGTCTTTGGCTTACTAACAAACGTACCTTTGCCAGGTACTTTAAAAATGTAGCCTTCAAGTTGTAGCTGGTTCAGTGCCTGACGCACAGTAATTCGGCTTACACCAAACTGCTCAGCAAATTCATTTTCAGACGGAATCTGGCTTAACACCGCATACTCGCCATTCACGATTTTATTCAGAATAAATTCCCGAAGTTGATCATATAGCGGCTTGTTCTGTTTGGTATCGTTTGGCTTGCTCATCATGCTTGCAACTTGTTATAACAACCTGAGCAAATAATGAATAACTAACAATAACAACGGAAATAATTTTTTATGATATTTTTAAAATAAAAATTCATTTAAAGATTCTTTTCATATAAAACTTATTTATTTCAAATATTTAATGAAAAAAGAGCAGCTTATAAAAACTGCTCTTTTGTATTTTATGTTTTAAATTTTCTTCAAACTTAATTCAATACTTTCGCAATCGATGCTGCAACGTAATACACATTTTTTTCATTCAAACCCGCAACGCACATACGCCCACTACGCAATAAATAAATTGCAAACTCATCACGCAATCTATCGACTTGTTCTGCACTTAAACCTGTGTAGCTAAACATACCGCGTTGATTTACCAAATAATCAAAATTACGATTAGGTACATGTTTGACCAGTTCATCACGAAGTATGGTACGCATTTTGACAATACGGCTGCACATTTCTTGCAATTCATCTTGCCATTCATAACGCAATGCTTCATCACCCAATACTGTATCGACCAAAACTGCTCCAGTAGTTGGTGGGCTCGAATAAATTTTACGGACAGTGGCTTTCAATTGTCCCAATACATGTTCAGCAGACTGGCTTGATTCACATACTGCGGTTAAGCCACCAACACGCTCGCCATACAATGAGAAAATTTTCGAGAATGAATTACTAAGTAAAAATTTTGCTCCAGCACGATCCAAAGCTCGAATCGCATAAACATCGCGATCCAAATCTTCCGCAAAGCCTTGATAGGCAATATCCAAAAATGGAATTAAATTGCGCTCGATTAAAACAGCAATAACGGCATCCCATTGCTCAGCTGTTAGATCTGCCCCAGTCGGGTTATGACAACACGGATGTAATAACACAACGTCTTGTTCAGGAATCTGTTTCAGTGTTTGCAGCATTTCATCGAATGCCACACCATTGGTACGTTCATCGAAATAAGGATATTCAGCAACGTCGAATCCTGCACCCTGAAAAATCGCAATATGATTTTCCCAAGTTGGGCGGCTCACCCAAATTTTAGAAGATGGAAAATATTTATGTAGGAAATCTGCCCCCACCTTCAATGCACCTGAACCACCCAATGTCTGAATCGTCACCGCACGATTTTCAGCTTTCGCTGGACTATCTGTACCAAGCAACAAGGTTTGAGTAATGTCACAATACGATTTTAAACCTGACATTGGTAAATATAGTTTTGCTTTATCGACATCTTGCTGCGTACGAATCGCTGCCTGTTTCACAGCATTGAGCTGTGGGACGATGCCATCTTCGTTGTAATATAAACCAATACTTAAATTAACTTTATTCGTCCGTTTATCTTTTTGGAATTTTTCCATTAAGGTCAAAATCGGGTCGCCTGCATAAGGCTCAACTTGCTGAAACATCACTCTGCTTTCCTAAAAATGGCGCTGCTATTATAGCCTTAGACCATCAGAGATGAACATTAGCATCATGCATTTGATCCGTACATTTTGGTCCATTTCCCCAATTCAATTTTTTAAAACTGAACATTCGCATCGTTGTTGTCTTATTTAACACATAACACTGTCTTCAAATACAGTAAGAAAATAATTTTCACTCATAAAAAACATAAATATCAAAATGTTAAACCAAAAACCTATTAAAAATATTAATTATTAGATCTTTTAAAAAATCAACATTTATTAAATAAATACAATAAGATAAAATCATTTTTTTAAAAATAATTTTATACATTTTCAAATACTTATATTTTACAAATACACCACATGAATTTAAGAATCGTTTACTAAACTAACAAAAGTTACACGGAGGATTATATGAAAATAGAATCGGCTAGAACCCAATTTTTACCTTTAAAAATATTTGCAGTTGTCTTAACCCTTTTTGCTATACCACTCTTCATCGGCGGCTTATATCTCGCAACGCTTGGTGGTTCGTGGTATTACCTACTCTCTGGTATTGTCCTTATTGTTTCAGGACTATTACTGTTTAAAAATAAACTTGTCGGCGCAAAACTTTTTGGTGTTTTTTTCATAGCCACCTTGCTATGGACACTCTATGAGACTGGCTCACGTTTTTGGGGCTGGGTGCCACGCATGGCAATTTTTGCGGTCTTTGCATTTTTTCTGACCCTATTACTGCCACGTATTGGGCAAGGGGTAAGTCGGAAAATCTCATACAGCCTGACAGGTTTAATTGTATTTTGTTTTGCTACTGCTGGCGTATTGGCATTTGTACCGCACAACAGTTATGAATCTGGTAAAGCGTTATCGAATCAACCCTTGGCTGGTGCAGTCAATGATACAACACAATCCGATTCTGACTGGACGCATTATGGGCGCGATGCTAATGCAACACGGTATTCACCACTCAGTCAAATCACACCTGAAAACGTTAAAAATTTAAAACAAGCTTGGGTTTATCGTACAGGTGATTTGCCACCAGCCGATAAAGCCAATAAATGGGCAGCAGAACACACACCCATTAAGGTTGGAAATGGTTTATACGTCTGTAGTGCAACCAATAATTTAAGCCGTATTGACCCAGCAACAGGCAAAGAAATCTGGAAATTTAAGTCAGGTGTGAAATATGAAAGTATTCCGTATACAGCAGCATG
>JASGGM010000154.1:0-6060 GCA_047605045.1 Acinetobacter sp.
AATCATTGATTAACTTTAATGATGCTCTACCTGAAAAATATTTGGAGACACCAGAAAGTACAAATCTCAGAGCCCAACTTAAAGCCAGAAGACCAATGGCGAAAATAATAACTTTTTGTTGATTCAACCATTCAAGATGTGTGGAATCCAAAATAATACGAACTGCCCACGGGCGAACAAATAGAGTTGCAACCAGTAGAATTTCAACAAATATAATCAGAAAAATCCAGTTTTTTACCGATGCAATATAAGGATACAGTTTTTTCAATACACTACGATGAATTGACGTTTTAGCCAAATTTTCTTCAACTTGTAAATCCGTCATTTGATGTATTGGTGAAGTCCTTTTTTTAGGTATCATTTTTATTCCTTAACCATTCACATGATCATGATTCGATAACGGTAGACTTTCTTGTTGTTGAGAAAAGCCCATCAGTTTGCGATATAAATCACTGCCATTTAGTAATTCTTCATGGCGCCCTTGTGCAATGATTTCTCCATGCTCTAAAACAATAATCCAATCAGACAAAGCAATCGTAGATGGTTTATTCGAGTTAATAATCAGTGTTCGACTTGACTGTATTTGTTCCGAAATGCTTGTCAAACGCTGAAAAACTGTTCGCTCAGTACTTGCATCCAATGCGCTTGTCGAATCGTCCATTGCCAAAACGGGTGTATTCTTTAATATTGCGCGTGCCAATGCGATACGTTGCTTTTGCCCACCAGATAACGTTACGCCCTTATCGCCAATTCTTGTATTTAATCCATGCTCGAAGCGCTGTAAAAGCTCCGAAGCACAAGCCAAATGCAACGCATTGATCATTTGTTCCTTGGTCACTTCTGGTTTTGCAATACTCAAGTTTTCTGCCAAGGTACCCGTAAAAAAGAATGCTTCTTGAGGAATGATTTGAACCAGATTTCTTAAATGACTCAGTTTTAGCGTTTTAATATCAACCCAGCCTAATTGGTCGGAACCTAATAAAACTCGACCTTCTGTTGGGTCAATAAAACGGTTCAGTAAGTTCATCATGGTTGTTTTGCCTGATGCCGTTTGCCCAACAATAGTAATGATTTGTCCAGATTTAAATTCTGCATTACAGTTTTTTAGAATATATTTTTTCGAATCCTCGGCCTGTAAACTCACATTTTCAAACCGTATATTGAATGACTGTATTGGCAAAGGTATACACCATTCTGTTGCTTCTACAATGCTGGACTTCTCATCTAGCATATTCCAGATACGAGCTGCCGATGAGCGGGCATCTGCAAATATATGCAAAACTTGTCCCACACTTTCAATTCTAAAAACCAATAAGTTTGCCATCAACACAGATGCAACAAATGCACCTACTTCTAATTGTTGATGGGCAATAAGATAAGCACCATAGGCAATGACCCAGATATAAGAACACGCAATGATCATTTGAGGTAAGGGTAACTTACGCGCACTCTCAACAAGCGCATGCATTGAATGCTGAATAAATTGATCAATATTGCTATGAAACCTTTTAGATAGATGATTTTCTAACCCAAAAGCTTTAACAACTCGCATGCCATGTATGCTTTGTGCTAAAAGCTCACTGACTTGTGTATACGCTAGAGCAACTTGATGATCGAGCATCACCAAATGATTGGTTAATTTAAATAAAACAGCAATACCAATGAGAATAAAGATGAGCGGAACAAGACCCAGCCAAATGTTATACCAACATAACAATCCAATAGTAACCACTACCACCAGAATCGATTCAAAAACCTGTCTCCAGAAATTAATGAGCGCTTCTTTTAGTTTATCGGCATCGCGGGTTGAACGGGATATCACTTCACCTAACCCATGTTTCCAATGCCATGTAACATCAAGGTATTGGACTTGACTAAAGATCTTTTCTCTTAGCGTACTCAAAAGTTGCTGTCCGATCGATAGCGCACTTAATCCAGCTAAATATTGGACGAGCGCTCGTACCATAGCGATTGCACAAAGAACAACAAACCAATACCAAGGATTCAAAGGATGATTCCATGAATAATTGGAGAAAGAATACAATGAACCATGTTTCAATAAATCGATTGCATGGCCAATATAGTATTGTTGTAAAGCAAGTCCGACATTGGCAATAACAAATAAGAGGACTGTTAGCAAAAAACGAAATGGCATATAACGATATAATGCCAAACTACGCATTAACGGATAATTCTTCAGCATAAATAATAATAGATCCACATGATAGAAGAACTCATAGCGAGATTTATGCCAATCTCCAAATTATTTTTTATTAAACATTTTCAATAACTTAAATAAATAAATCTGGAGTTTAAATTATTTATGCTGCAATTCAGGCACATACCAGTCCAATTATGTTTAGATTCCAACAAGATTACATAGATAGACATAAAAAAAACCAATATTTATTTTTTTTATTAATATTCAATAGTTTATATATTGGCACCAAATTTGCTTTTCACCTTTTAAATTTCTAAAAGGATGTTGTTATGACAACAGCAAATACCCCTCAATTAAATGCACTTTGGTATACCCGTTGCCCTGTTCCCACAGGCTTGGGGATTGCCATACAAAAGGGCTGGTTAAAGCAAAAATTTGATGAACATGGTATTGAAATTAAATCAATTCGAGAATCAAATTCGAAAGTCGTTCGCAATTCTCATTTTAACCATACACTCCCCAATTCTGTTCGACACGGTGGCAGTATTCCTGCAATCTGGGCATATTCTTCCGGACAAAAAACTAAAGTTATTGGTTTATCTTGGGCAGATGAAATTCAATTACTACTCACTCGCTATGATAGTGGCATTCAGAATGTCGCCGATTTAAAAGGTAAGCGTTTTGGCCTACCAAATAACCAGAATGTCATTATTGACTTTGCACGTGCACAGGCCATTCGTGGGCTTGAAAATGCCCTAAAAACAGTAAACTTAAAGGTTTCTGATGTTATCTTAATAGACACCATTCGTGATGATATTCAAAAAGCACAGCAACAAGATTCTGAGGTCTTTATCAATGCTGGAATATTCGGTCATCAGAACATTGCCAATGCAAGTGCAGAAATTGTAGCTTTACTTAATGGCACTGTAGATGCAATTTTTCTAAAAGGTGCACATGCTGCACAAATTGCAAACGATTTTGCTTTATATACGATTATAGATATTGGCTCTCATCCCGATCCATTATTACGCTCCAATAATGGCACCCCCCGAACTTTAACAGTTGATGAATCTTTTTTGAAAGAACATCCTGACCATGCCCAAACCATTATTAACGCTGTACGAAAAGCAGAAAAATGGGCACATCAAAACCCCGATGAAACGCGACGCTATCTGGCCAAAGAATGTAACAGCAGCGAATATTGGGTGAATATTGCGTATAGTGAAAATGCACATCAACGTTTAAATACCAATTTTGATGAAACTTCTATTCATGCACTACAGGATTTAAGTGATTTCTTATATCGCTGGAAATTTATTCCCAATCCAATTGATGTTAACGTTTGGTTAGCTAGAGATGTGATTCACATTAAATAATGGAAAATCATTTATTCAAAAATACGACTGGATTTTTCAATTGAAATCTATTTGATATCAGGAGAGGAACTCACCTCTCCTGTTTTTATATCATGATGTTTTAAACTTAGTTACATTTTCGGCTTGTTTCTTTAATAAGACAGAATTGTACTCACCAGGAGGAATATTATTTAAATAATAATTCCCCACATGATACAAACGCCAACGTATTGGATCATGGGTCGTATGTGTACGCGCATTGCGCCAGAAACGATCTAGATTCCATTTAGACAATGTTGAGCTCGCCCCTAATAAACCAAAAATTTCACTCGAAATTTTCAATGAAGCCAAATCTGATTGATAGCGTGTTGAAGCCACTGAAAGTATCAACTTGGTTTGTAAATCCTGATCTTCTACATTCTCGAGATGTCGTTCAAATATGTGTGCTGAACGGTCTAAGAGGGCTTCTGCTGCATCTACAACTGCAGCAAACTCTCCAATTTGTCGAATGATATGAGGTTCCTGTGCTGGCGTATCCACACCGCTTTCTACCCAAGGACGAGCATGTTGTTGTATATATTCAATCCCTGCATTTAATGCACCTCTTGCAATGCCTGTATCCATCGCAGCATGTAAAATTTGTGGCCATGTAAGACCCGTACGTAAATTTGCACCTAAACCATCTGCATTACGCTGTGCAATATAACGTTCATCCACAATAACATTGTGAAAATTTACAGTGCCACTGACACTATTATTTTGACCAATCGCATCCCAATCATCCAACAATTCTACACCAGACGTATTTCTATTCACTAAGAGAGATACGGGACCTTGGTCACTTGATGCAATGAGTGAAATCCATTCAGCCAGTAATGACCCCGTTGAATAGAACTTACTTCCATTTAGAATCCACTGTTGATGCTCATTTTTTTCTAGCCTTGTTTTATGCTGGAATTTATCTTTACCACCAATTTCAGCAAGTGCATTGCCAAAACGTTTACCTGCCAAAATATCCGCAATGAGCTGATCACGAATATCATCGCGATAAGAACTAAAGATACCCCTGACCATCGTAAAATGAATTTGCAGTAGCTGCCCAACTCCACCATCGGCAGATGAAATAATTTTGACAACATTCACAATCGTATAAACCGACGCCCCTAAACCACCGAAGTGTTTGGGCACACTAATCGCTGTTAAACCCGATTCCGAAATTAATTTTGCCTGTAAATATGGGACTTTCTTATTATATTCAATATCTTGAGCATATTGATTTAACTGAATTGCAACCTGCTTCGCAATCTCTAAGGCTTCTTGCTCAGTTTGAATATGGTGTACCTTCCCCAATTCCAGAATGTCCCGATGGTAAATATCATTCATGGTTTAAATTACTCCTAAATTTGAATTAAATTTCTGCAAATTCCGCTTTGGCTTTCAACATACTGGGTGCATGTTCCAGCAATAATTTTGTATAACGATGCTGCGGATCACTCAGCACTTGGTCAGTTTCACCATACTCAACAATTTGGCCATGCTTAAGAACCGCAACCCGATCGGCAATCGCACGCACTACACCTAAATTATGGGTCACAAAAAGTAGTGTTACGCCTTGCTGTTGCAACTCTTGTAAAAGTTTTAGAATTGAGGCCTGTACTGACACATCCAAGGCAGAGGTAATTTCATCGCAGATTAATACATCCGGTTGACACAACAATGCTCGTGCAATGGCCACACGTTGACGCTCTCCCCCAGACAAATCCCTTGGGTATGCATCTCGCAGTTGTAAAGGCAAAGAGACACGGAATAAAATTTCATCCACTTTACGCATGCTTTCACTTCTAGGTAACGCAAAAAAATGCTGCACAACTTTAGACAAAATTTCCCCAACTGTTTGAGCAGGGTTTAGTGCTTTATAAGGATTTTGAAAAATATATTGCAATTTACGACGTTGATCCATTTCTCGTTGTTTGACTTGTATAGACAAAGGTTCATTTGCAAGTTGTAACGCACCTTCAGCATGTATATTGAGTCCAGCAATTATACGAGAGAGTGTTGTTTTTCCAGAACCAGATTCACCAACTAAAGCAAGACATTCTCCCGAATACAGTGCCAGAGATATATCGTGTAAAACCTGATGTTGCCCATACCAAGCATCAATATGCCGTAATTCAAGTACAATCGACCTATCCATGCCCGTAATGTACTGATCGATACGTGACTGGGCGTTAATACCAACAACCTTTGTTAAATCATGATGACAAGCGACAAAATGTGAGGGATCTGCATCTAACGATAGTAACTGTGGTTGTTTCTGGCAAATTTCTGTTGCAAGGTGACAACGTGGCGCAAAAGCACATCCTTCAGGGCGATGCTTTGGTGATGGCGCTTGTCCTTCTATTGAAGTTAAATCCTTACGAATCACAACATCTGGAATCGCATTGAGTAACCCTTGAGTATATGGATGGCGTGGTAAATTAAATATCTCATGCAGTGGTGCATCTTCAGCAATATGACCCGCATATAACACCATCACTCGATCAG
>JASGGM010000155.1:0-6038 GCA_047605045.1 Acinetobacter sp.
CCGATACCAGAATTAAGTTTAAATCCGAATATTGAAACAGCAAAGATTGCCGATTTTGAAGATGAAAGCTCAATTTTAGATATTCATTTGCATGAGCAACAACGCTTTGATGATGAGAGTGCATTGGCAAATGCTGAATATATCATTGCATTAAATGTATATCCGAATCCTCGTAAAGTTTTATCGGGTGATAAGGCACTGAAAGTATTATTAAAATATGGGCTACGTTACGGCGAGTTGTCTTGTTTTCATCGTTATGAAAATACCGATGAACCAAGTCCATTAATGTTTTCTGTTCTTCGTGTAACAGATGAAGGGCCTGTAGGTTTTGATCTTGAAACATTGTCGACTGAACAAGTTCAGGGCTTTGCATTCTTTTTGGCGCTGCCAAATAGCCATGCACAAACAGGTTTTGATATGATGGTCAGTATTGCGGGCTTAATTGCACGTGATATTGATGGTAAGGTCTTCGATGAGAATAATTGTGAATTGACACAACAGTTGAAAGAGCATTGGCGACATCAGGTGATTGATTACCGTCCTTCGAATGCTTAATCGCTCCCTATAATTGATGTAAAATTTAAAAAAATTCCCCCAAATTTTAGGGGGAATTTTTATATCCGCTTAAGTGACAGCATAAAATTTTAGAAATAACGAATGGTGAAACCAATGTCCAATCACGCAGTCATCGCTGAAATGCGTCAATTGATCCAGATTATCGCAAAACATAATCATGCTTATTATGTTATGGATCAACCCAGCATTTCAGACAGTGAATATGATCATTTATTTCACCAGCTCAAAGCACTGGAACAACAACATCCTGGGCTGATTCAGTCCGACACGCCTACTCGCCGTGTGGGCGGCAAAGCATTGAGTAAGTTTGAAAGTGTAACCCATGTTGTGCCTATGTTGTCCTTGGGGAATGTCTTCAATCAAGAAGAGCTGTTCGCTTTTGCACGTCGTATTGAGGAACGCTTGCCCAACCAAGCAGTCCAGTATGATGTTGAATTAAAACTGGATGGTTTGGCAATTTCATTGTGGTATGAGCACGGTGTGTTGCTTCGTGGTGTAACAAGAGGGGATGGTGAAACAGGCGAAGACATCACGCAAAATGTAAAAACAATTCGTAACCTACCTAAAGTTTTACACGCAGCCAATGGTGAGATTCCAGCACTGTTAGAAGTGCGTGGTGAGGTATTGATGCCAAAGTTGGGTTTTGAAAAACTTAATGCCGAACAACAGGCTAAAGGTGAAAAACAGTTTGCAAATCCACGTAATGCGGCGGCTGGAAGTTTGCGCCAGTTAGACCCTGAAATTGCAGCATCTCGACCTTTGGCATTTTATGCTTATGGTATTGCACAATGCCAACCACATCATGGTATAGAGACCATGCATGGCAGTTTACAGTGGTTAACCACATTGGGTTTTGAAATTGCTGAGCGCCAATACCTTTGCCAATCGATAGCAGAAGTTCAACAAAAATATGAGTTAATACAAAAAGAACGACCTGATCTTTCAGTTGAAATTGATGGTATGGTGATTAAAGTTGATGGTTTGAAGCAACAACAGCAATTAGGCTTTCTTAGTCGTGAACCACGTTGGGCAACCGCCTATAAATTTCCTGCTGTCGCAGCATTGACTACAGTCGAGCAAATTGACTGGCAAGTTGGGCGTACAGGAACATTAACGCCTGTTGCACGATTAACACCTGTCTCGGTGGGGGGCGTCACCGTTTCAAATGTCACATTACACAATATTGGCGAAATTCATCGGTTGGATGTACGTCTGGGTGATACAGTCAGTGTCTATCGGACGGGTGATGTCATTCCAAAAGTTGAAAAAGTATGGACTGATTTACGTAAACCAGATTGTCAGTATCATGAAATTCAGTTGCCTGAACAGTGTCCAATATGCGATTCACCTGTTGTGATGCCTGAGGGTGAGGCCTTGGCACGTTGTTCTGGTGGACTATATTGTGCAGCACAACGCATTGAAGCGATTCGTCATTTTGTTTCACGCAAAGCAATGGATATTGAGGGTTTAGGAGATCGTTGGGTGGAGTCCTTACTTCATCTTGATCTTTTAAAAGATGTTTCTGATATCTATCAGTTGCATCGACACCGTGAAACCTTGTTAGGCATCGAAAAAATGGGGGAAAAGTCTGTACAAAACCTTGTAGATGCCATTGAGGCCAGTAAAAAAACCACACTTGCAAGATTTATTTATGCACTGGGGATTCGTGGGGTAGGAGAAACAACGGCACGCATGTTAGCCAATACCTTTCAAACTTTGGATGCAGTGCGTCAAGCAGATGTGGAGAGCCTGAAGAAAACACCAGATGTTGGGGATGTGACGGCCGAATGGATTTACGATTTCTTTCAGGCACAGCACAATATTGAAGTGGTTGATCGTTTATTAGCGGCAGGCATTGTGTGGGATGCGCCTGTTGCACCGACACGCCAACCGCTAAATGGAGAAAGCTGGGTACTTACAGGAACGTTGTCGCAATTGACTCGGGAGCATGCAACGCAAATGCTGCAAGCTTTAGGGGCACGTGTCAGTGGGAGCGTATCGAGTAAAACCAAATGTGTTGTGGCTGGCGAAAAAGCAGGTTCAAAATTAGAAAAAGCTGCCAAACTGGAAATAAAAGTCTTGAATGAAGAACAGTTTATCGAATTGATGCAACAGTATGGTTTAACAACATCAAGTTAAAATTTGAAGCCAGTCCGTTGTAGAAATACAATTTTTACAAAATAAATTGTAAGGAAAGGCTACAAATTCATCAAAAGTGTTTATAATTTACGCAGTGAAGCCCTTGCCAGACGGATCAAGATGATCGTTGAAAGCAAGGGTTTTTCTATTGGATTGAATCTGGGAAGGGACACCGCAGGCTTTATTTAGGTGATTTATCACAATGCAATTTTCCAGAGTATTAAGTTTTGAAGGTGTTGCGACTCCCAGAAAGCAACGCAGATCAACCCGTTTAAGTTTCTTTAGTTTAGGTTTCACGACAGCAGCATGGGCACCATTGATCCCTTATGCACAACAACGTTTACATCTGAACCATGCCGACTTTGGCCTGTTGCTTTTATGTATGGGCATAGGATCGATGTTGGCAATGCCGCTTACAGGTAAGTGGGTTAAAAATGTTGGCTGTCGTGTCATTATTGCGTTTGCGTCAATGATGATGATGACTGTTTTGCCGACTTTAACGTTATGGAACAGCACATTTGTCATGGCGTTTGCTTTATTTTTGTTTGGTGCATCGGCTGGCTCATTCGGTGTTGCTATCAACTTACAAGCAATCATTATTGAAAAAAATAGTTTACGTGCATTGATGTCAGGCTTTCATGGTATGTGTAGTCTAGGTGGGCTATTGGGCGTATTAATCATGACAGCATTGCTTTCAATGGGATTAGCCCCTTTATTGGCTGCTATGATTATCACGACTCTTTTACTATTGATGAGTATATTTGCTGTTCCACCGTGTCTGTCGGTGAATGATAGTAATGAGCAGGCTTCATCATCATTGCAAGATCAGGAGAAAGCACAGCGCTTCCATCCCATTATCCTGATGATTGGTTTGATGTGTTTTATTGCTTTTCTTTCGGAAGGATCGGCTATGGACTGGGGTGGAATCTACCTCACCAGTCAATTTAATATTGATGCTAAATTTGCAGGGCTGGCTTATACCTTTTTTGCATTAAGCATGACCATTGGACGATTTTCAGGGCGAAAAATTCTGAAGATGCTGGGGGAAAAGCGTATTGTTACGTATAGTGCCTTTACTGCTGGTTTGGGCTTATGTGTTGTAATTATTGCTCCGTATTGGTGGGTGGTGTTACTCGGATATGCATTACTTGGGTTTGGTTGCTCTAACATTGTTCCTGTTATGTTCTCACGTATCGGGCGACAGAATTTAATGGCAAAAGCAACAGCCATGTCATCGGTGTCAACAATGGCATATACAGGTTCACTGACAGGCCCAGCATTGATTGGTATTGTGGGACAATACACCACATTATCATTTGTATTTACAGTCGTTGCGGTATTACTTGTCCTGATTGCGTTACTGAACCAATTTACGCAAGTTGACCCAGTGAAAGCAAAATAAAAATTGATATAACAGATGTCGGTCAACCTTAACAGTGACAGTGACCGACATCTAAAAAGTGTTGTTAAACAGGCTTTGGTGGTTTTGTTAAATGACTAAGTTGTTGCAATACGGGACGTTGTTTCCATTTTGTTTGTGCCAATGCTGGAAGCGGAAGGTGGTATAAATCTTTCATAAAATTATCCCGCCATTCATCAATATCATGACGCAATATACCATCCATGAGTATTTCATAACGACGAATCCGTTCATGTTTAGGCATATTTAACGCAACATGAAGTGCAGATTGTAATTCATCAGGTTGATGTGGATCGACAATAATCGCTTGCTGCATTTGTTGCGCTGCGCCTGCATATTTAGACAGAATCAGCACACCTGGATTATCAGGATTTTGAGCTGCGATATATTCTTTAGCCACTAAATTCATGCCATCATAAACTGAATTTACCCAGCAAATATCCGATTGATAATAAATATGCATTAATTCATCATGCTGAATGGTATCAAAATAACTATGTACTGCTTTCCAGTGCGCTGTATTAAATTCCGAATTAATCAATTTGGTTTTTGCTTTGACTTGTTGCTGTAAATCTCGATAAGCAGCAATATCTGTTCGGCAAGGGCAAGCAATCTGTAAATGACTGACCCTCTGATGGTATTCTGGGTGTGATATTAAAAAATCATGTATCGCATCTAAACGTTGTAAAATACCTTTAGAATAATCAATTCGATCTGCACTAATAATCGTTTTTTGCGGTTGAATATTGTCAAAATCAAAGGCTTTAGATACTGAATTCTGCGATTTAATTTTTAAATCTTGCGGAGAAACACCAATTGGATAATCCTTAACAGTAATTAAGCGCTGATGATAACTTAAAACATGATCACTGATTTTTTGTGCTTGCATATAGGTCGTACAGGCACGTATACATTGTTGCTGATCGCGCTGAGTCTGTAAGCCAATCACATCATAATGACATAAATCACGAATAAGTCGTTTTGCCATTGGAGTTTGTTTCCAAATATTAAGTGGTGCAAAAGGAATATGTAAGAAAAAACCAATTCGATTCTGCATGCCTAAATCACGGCAGTATTTAGCAACACTTAAAAAGTGATAATCATGAATCCAAATAACATCATCGGGTTGTGAAATCTCCTGTATTTTCTGAGCAAATAAAAAATTAACTTCTTGATAGGTCGTGTAATAGTCTGTATTAAATGAGATTAAATCAGCACGATTATGCATAGCAGGCCAAAGGACCTGATTTGCAAAGCCGCAATAATAATTTTTAAATTGCTGCTGATTGAGAGGCGTTGTTAGATATTCGATTTTATTATGTTGAATATGATTAAAACTAAACGCGGAATCTGCTTGGGAATGCTGTTCGCCATTCCAGCCAATCCATACGCCACCATTTTCATTTAAGGCATCGTTTAAAGCAACAGCAAGACCGCCAGCAGAAAGTTTCCCAGCGCTTGGCAGGCTAACTCGGTTTGATAAAACAATTAATTTAGACATACTTATTCTCCGTTATATTCATTGGTGTTATGACTTGCTTTACTCTAATTGGCGTGCCATCTGGCACAAAAAATGAGTGACTTGCTCAATATCTTTTAAACGATAGTTTGCTTCAGTTTCACCTCCACCAACCTTGATTGAGAAACCATCTAAAACATTCACATGTTTAAATCCATCTTCATCGGTGACATCATCACCAATAAAAATTGGAGTAATTCCTTCAAGGTTTAATTGTTGTTGTAAGTAACGAATACCTAAGCCTTTATTTGCTTGTTGTGATATTAATTCTGCAACACATTTTCCATGGCTTATTTTAAATTCTGGATATTTTTCTACAATATTTTCTAATATATAAATGGCTTGTGATTCTAATTCTGGATATTCGCGATAATGTAGGGCAAT
>JASGGM010000156.1:0-6013 GCA_047605045.1 Acinetobacter sp.
TAAGATAAATCGTGCCTAATTAGATGACATGGCGATCTTAATTTTTTCCATCGCATTTTTTTCTAACTGGCGAATACGCTCTGCTGAAACATTATATTCAGCAGCCAGTTCATGCAATGTCGATTTTTCATCATCTAACCAACGGCGTTGTAAAATATTACGAGAACGATCATCTAATTGATCCATTGCTTCATGCAAGGCATGTGTGCTTTGTTCTTCATAGTCTTCATTTTCAATGAGCCGAGCAGGGTCGTAACGATTATCTTCCAGATACAATGCAGGAGCAACATGGGTTGAACCTTCATCGTCGTCATCACCCTGACTTTCAAATGCAGCATCATAGGCTGTCAGACGACCTTCCATTTCTAACACTTGCTCTGCTGTAACATTTAAATCATTGGCAATGGCTTGTGCTTCTGCAAGCGTTAGCTTTTTACTGGATTTTTTTAAACTTCTTAAATTAAAGAATAATTTGCGCTGTGCTTTTGTCGTCGCAATTTTTACAATACGCCAATTACGAATGACATATTCGTGAATTTCGGCTTTAATCCAGTGAACGGCGAATGAAACCAAACGAACGCCCATATTGGGGTCGAAACGTTTCACTGCTTTCATTAAGCCGAGGTTACCTTCCTGAATTAAATCACCTTGCGGTAAACCATAGCCTGCATAGGTACGGGCAATATGCACAACAAAACGTAGATGAGACATTACCAACATCTTCGCAGCGTCGATGTCTTGGTCATAAAAATAGCGTTCTGCCAATTCTTTCTCTTGTTCGGCAGTTAAAATTGGAATCTGGTTGACAGTACTAATGTATGCGCCCAGATTGATGCCTGGTGCAGACAATGACAGGGGCATCAATTGATTGCTGCTGTCACTCATGAGAACTCCTTATAAGGACGTGGTAAAGCTACCAAGTTAAATATAGTAATCTGCTTCGCTGACAGAATTAAGAAAAAAAAGTAGCGAAATGTAAAAAAATAACAAACTAGAATAGTGGGATCATGCAATACTTATTCATGAGATTCAATGAAATAGTGAATTTCACAATCAGATAATTTTAACATTTCACAATGTAAATTTTGAATTTGACAGTAACGTAAAATGTCAATCTCACTATTAGGATCAGATGCGAGAAGTTGAAATTTACGATCTGGTTCAGACTTATATGCACGTTTAAGCATTAATAGTGGCATTGGACATGGCTTACCCATTGCATCAACAACAATGCGTTCGCAATTGGCAAGTGTATTTGAAGCGTTCATAACGTTCCATTTTACTCTATATCACTAAAATTTTAACAAAAACAAATTACTGAATAAAGACTTTCTATTAAGGTAATATTATGAAATATATATCGTTAAAAAATACATCAATTCGTTCAAATTGTTCTATCAATTCTCATTTAGCCATGCTAATCTCGGAGCCGTACATAGGAAGATTGTGGCGAAATAACTCGCTATAAAATGCCTATGACAATGTGGATATAACCGGATTTTGTTGATAGTTTTACAGAATGATCACAAGCTTTAAAATAATAACTGTTTTTAAACCTTGTTTGCTCTGCTGTTTGCAACACCGGGTGGTCCTTTTTCTAAATAACTGAGGATTAACTTATGACAGTACGTGAGCAAGGCGTAGTTAAATGGTTTAACGACACCAAAGGCTTCGGCTTTATTCAACGCAATGGTGGTGATGACGTTTTTGTTCATTTCCGCGCAATTTTAGGCGATGGACACCGTTCTTTACGTGATGGCCAACGTGTAGAGTTTAGCGTTGTTCCAGGTCAAAAAGGTTTTCAAGCAGAAGAAGTTCAACCTTTGGACTAATCAGCGCTGCTAGGAATATCAAAAACGTCCCAAATGGGGCGTTTTTTATGCTTGTAAGGAATGTGCTTGCATATTCTTTTTATGGCCTTGAAACGAATTGAGAAGTTGCAGGGTATATGGGAGCCGTCATTATTGCCAATCCATCCAGAAGTGACATGGAAGGAAATGAATTTATTAATGCCAATTAAGATTATTTTCACCACAGGTAAAGTACAGCTGAAAGCGGTAAAGTTACCATTAAATCAGGAGGGAATTTAGACTTCTACATCGTGGAAGAATAAGAAAGCAGTAATATCTGTCATTCAATCATAAAGTTTTAGTTGTATTTATTAATTTGAAATAGGAAATTTGAAGTGAAAAAAGTCTGTCAGCTATTAACAATGTCGTCAATGATGTTGGTTTTTTCGGGGTGTGTTAGTACAAAACCTTTACCATTGGCACAAAATGCGATTGTTAGCTCAAATGCCAAAACATTAAAAGTCATTCAACGTCAGCAACATAAGTTTATAATACAAACACCAACGAAAGCGATGCTCAACTCGGGATTAATGACGGCTTTCGCTGTTAATTCATTAAGCAATGATGTTGCAATCAAATATCATATTGTTGATCCCGCAGTCTATATTCGAGAAAAGTTAGCAACATCTTTGGCACTTAAAGAAAATTTGATTGTTACGCAGGCAGTAGAAACCTCAACTACAACGAATATTGACAAGTTAAGTCAGGAAAATGCTTCAAGTGATTTATTATTGGACGTCTTTACGGGATTTTGGGGTGCTAATTATTTCAGTCTGGGGTGGGGAACTTATACTGCATCGCATACTACAACATTTCGATTAATTGATACAAAAACCAGAAAAGTGATTTCAAAAGGTGTTTGTAAAAATGAACCGATACAGAAAAAAGATGGCGTATCTTATAAAGAATTACTTGCTAATAATGCACAATGGATTAAAACGCATTTTCAGACATCCGCTGAAGCATGTGTAACATTATTTGAAAAACAAGCATTACAAATTTAGCATTTAGCCACATTCCGATCAAATTTGGTCGGAATGCCAAAATTATGCGATAAAACCATTCCCCAAAAAACGCATCATCATGCAGTGCTATCTTTAGCGAGAGTTGCTATAATGATCGCTATTTTCAAATGTACACGGATTAACAGGTTTATGTCATCTGGTTTTGAAACCTTAAATTTACATCCTCAGTTAAAACAGGCAATTGATGCGTTGGGCTTTACCAGCATGACGCCAATTCAAGAAAAGGTTTTAAAATTTACCCTTGCCGGGCACGATGCCATTGGGCGTGCGCAAACAGGTACAGGAAAAACAGCTGCATTTTTGATTAGTATTATTAATGACTTACTTAATAATCCGATTACAGAACAACGCTATCGTGGCGAGCCGCGAGCACTTATTCTTGCACCCACACGAGAATTGGCCATTCAAATTGCCAACGATGCCAAAGAGCTGACCAAATTTACCAATTTAAATTTACTTACGTTGTTGGGTGGGGTTGATTTCGACAAACAACGTAAACAGCTTGATGCCAATTTTACAGATATTCTGGTTGCAACCCCAGGGCGACTGATCGATTTTACCGAACAAAAAGAGGTTTGGCTCGATCAGGTTGAATTCTTGGTCATTGATGAAGCAGACCGTTTGTTGGATATGGGGTTTATACCCGCAGTAAAACGGATTGTGCGATATTCACCGCGCAAGGAGCAACGCCAAACATTAATGTTCTCGGCAACATTTAGTTATGATGTCCTAAATTTGGCGCGTCAATGGTTACATGAACCTGTTACAGTAGAAATTGAGCCAGAGAAAAAAACCAATGCGGACGTTGAACAACGTGTGTATGTGGTATCAAATGAAGATAAGAATAAATTGTTGAAAGACATTTTAGCCAATGAACCGATTGAAAAAGTCATGATTTTTGCGAATCGTCGTGATCAGGTGCGTCGTTTGTACGATCATCTGAAAAAAGACGGTTATAAAGTGGTGATGTTGTCGGGTGAAATTGCGCAGGACAAACGTTTAAAGATGTTGGATCAATTTAAAAATGGTCAACATAACATCATGATTGCAACGGATGTAGCAGGGCGTGGTATTCATGTCGATGGCGTGTCGCATGTTGTGAATTTCACCTTACCAGAACAATCGGAAGATTATGTGCATCGTATTGGTCGTACAGGACGTGCAGGCGCGCATGGTGTGAGTATTAGCTTCCTGTCTGAAGATGACGCGTTTTATTTGCCTGAAATTGAAAAAGCGATTGGACAGAAACTACCGTTAACTCGTTTGGATGGCTATTGCTAAGACACTATTCTTCTGTTGGTACGTTAAAAGAATCCCAATTATTCAGATGGTTGGGTTTTTTTATGCCAAGTTGTTATATTTTTTATGTTGTTATAGAGTTCAAAATTTAGAGTGTGTTAATCTTGCAGTAATGATGATGCAAAAGATTTGAAGTTCAAAATGAATCAGCCACTAGACACCACGTTAAAAATACAACATCCTGCGACCGACAGTCCAAAAACGGCAACGTCGATTACCCTTATTCATGACAATATGCGTCAGCGTCAGTCGGTTGGGCATTTGGTTGAACCAGCGCCAACACGACAACAGCTCGATTTGGCGTTTGAGGTTGCACTGACCGCACCTGATCATCATCGTTTAAAACCTACTCGTTTTGTGATTATTCCTCAAGATCAGCGTATTGCTTTTGGTCAGCTTCTCTCAAGTTCTTTGGCAGATTTTGAAATAGATCCTGTACAGATTGATCGTGTGAAGAACCATCCCTTGCGCGCGCCCTTGTTGGTCTTGGCATTGACTGAACTACAAGACCACCCGAAAGTACCACATTATGAACAAATTTTAAGCAGTGGTGCCGCAGTACAAAACTTTTTATTGTCTTTGCAAAGTCAAGGTTTTGCCAGTATCTGGCGTACAGGGGCAGTGGTTGAGTCCAGTACTTTAAAAAAAGCATTGGGTTTAAATGAACGCGATTTAATTTCAGGAATTCTTTACATTGGAACTTCTGATAAACACATTCCAGCGCGTGAAGAAGTACAGGTAAGTGATTTTGTGCAATATTGGTCTGCTTCTTAATGCATTGATTTGAGTATTTTTTTATGTCTGATATTAATTTTAGCCAACTTGTGCAGCCAGTAAATCAGTCATCGTTAGCTTTGCGTGTCACGGTGTTGGGGGGCGGTAGTTTTGGTACGGCCATGGCGAATTTAGCAGCACGCAATGGTTGTGATACACGTTTGTGGATTCGTGATGAAGCCACGGCGCAAGAGATCAATCAATCGCATATTAATAAACGCTATTTACCCGATTTTCAACTTGAAAAAACATTGCATGTCACTTCCGATATTGAGTTTGCGGTGCGTGATCGTGATTTATTGTTGGTGACTATTCCAAGTCATTCTTTCCGCAGTATTGTCCAATTACTGAAACCGTATGTTTCTGGTCAGGCGATCATTTCACTCACGAAAGGGATTGAGGCGGAAACATTTTGCTTCATGAGTGAGATTATTCGTCAGGAATTGCCAGAAGTTCCATATGGTGTATTGTCTGGGCCAAATTTAGCCAAAGAAATTATGGCTGGAATGCCCGCAGGAACGGTCATTGCAAGTCATTCCGAATTAGTCCGTTCAGCCGTTCAGAAAGCTTTACATAGTGCGTTATTCCGTGTTTTTGCCAGTGATGATGTTCATGGTGTTGAACTGGGTGGTGCATTAAAAAATATTTATGCGGTAGCGATGGGAATGGCGGCGGCACATAATGTGGGTGAAAACACGCGTAGTATGATTTTAACGCGCGCTTTGGCGGAAATGAGTCGTTTTGCAGTGAAACAAGGGGCTAATCCCTTAACCTTTCTTGGGTTGTCTGGTGTAGGGGATTTATTTGCAACCTGTAATAGTCCGCTTAGTCGTAATTATCAAGTGGGTTTTGCGCTTGGAAAAGGCAAAACGCTGCAACAGGCGACCGAAGAACTTGGACAAACGGCGGAAGGGATCAATACTATTGTGCAGGTGAGAACGCGAGCGCAAGAATTGGATATTTATATGCCGATTACCAATGCGCTGTATGAAGTGATCTTTGAAAATGCGCCACCGCTTAGCATTGCACTGACTTTAATGAAAAATGGTCATCGCAGTGACGTAG
>JASGGM010000157.1:0-5946 GCA_047605045.1 Acinetobacter sp.
TTTAATATTCCCGTCGTGCATGATTTACCAGGGGTCGGTGAGAACTTACAAGATCATCTGGAAATGTACTTACAGTACGAGTGTAAACAACCCGTATCGCTTTACCCTGCTTTACAATGGTGGAACCAACCCGCGATTGGTGCGGAATGGTTATTTAAAGGAACAGGCGTAGGCGCGAGCAATCAATTCGAAGCAGGTGGGTTTATTCGTAGCCGTGAGGAATTTGAATGGCCAAACATTCAATATCATTTCTTGCCTGTCGCCATTAACTACAATGGTTCAAATGCAGTGAAAGAACATGGTTTCCAAGCACATGTCGGCTCAATGCGTTCGCCATCTCGTGGTCGTATTCGTCTAAAATCACTGAATCCACATGATCATCCAAGTATCTTGTTCAATTATATGTCGACCGAACAGGACTGGCAGGAATTCCGTGATGCGATTCGTATTACACGTGAAATTATGCACCAACCTGCTTTAGACGAATATCGTGGCCGTGAAATTAGCCCGGGTAAAATTGCCAAGACCGATGCTGAATTAGACGATTTTGTACGCAATCACGCTGAAACCGCTTATCATCCATCCTGCAGTTGTAAGATGGGTGAAGATGATATGGCTGTTGTCGATGCTCAAGGTCGCGTGCATGGTCTTGAAGGTTTACGTGTTGCCGATGCGTCGATCATGCCATTAATTATTACAGGCAACTTGAATGCAACAACCATCATGATTGGTGAAAAAATTGCAGATGCGATTCGTGGTCAAAAGTTACCTCGTGCAACCACGAGCTATTACAAAGCCAATGGTGCACCAGTTCGCCAAGCACCTTTGCATCAATTTGATGTGGCAGATCTAAAATAAGTGACTGCATGAAAAAATTGGGTCGTCTGCAAGCGGCCCATTTTTTTGCTTAAAATAAACATATAGAAACTTACAAAAATCATTTAAGCTCAATGATGAAAAATGTAAGGAACTGTCATGAACCAGACATCAAAAACAATATATCAAGCTTATATTTTTGTTGCGACAGGTGTGGCATGTTTAATGCTAGTACATGCCATGGGACGCTTTGCATTTACCCCATTATTGCCCTATCTCATACAGGATCACATCATCACACTGACGCAAGGTGCCAACCTTGCAACAGGGAATTATGTCGGTTATTTGGTCGGTGCATTGGCGGCGATTTATTTCAATCAGCCTAAAAAAATTAAACAATACATTGTCTTTGGATTGATCTGTAATTTCGCAGTCACCGTGACGCAATGTTTCGTCAAGGATTATGACCTTCTGTTGGCGCTAAGGTTATTGAATGGCATCAGTAATGGTTTTGTTTTTGTACTGGCGCCTGCACTCGTGCTTGAGTGGTTAAGTGAACATGCATTGAGCCGTCTTAGTGGGTTGGTGTATTTAGGCATCGGTGTTGGTCTGATTTTTAGTGGAATGCTGGTCGACTGGACGTCCACGATATTTTTTGGGGCTTGGCGCTGGATACCGATTGCGATTGCTTGTGTTCCGTTATTTTTATTGAGTGTTTGGCAAATCCCAAAAATCAAAATTCATCCTGTTGCACAATCGAATAAAACATCCAATGCATTATTGAATGCCCATACAACACCCCTGTTTCTTGCCTATCTGGGTGCTGGGCTAGGATATATTTTACCCATGACATTTCTACCCGTATTGGCCCATGATGTTGGTGAAAATCATGTTCTTCTGGTTAAAAATATCTGGCTGATTACCGCCTTATGCTGTGCTGTTTTTATTCCAATATGGAATAGTCTAGGCACAAAATTTGGCGATCAATCTATTTTATTTATATCGTATTGGGTACAAGCGATTGGCGTAGTTTGTGTAATGGTCTTTCCCAATATCTTCGGTGTTTTAGGCTGTGCGATCTTTGTGGGAGGCAGTTTTATGGCCTCCGTTTTATGTACTCAACGGCTTGCCCGCTTCTTTCAACCACATCAAGGTGCAAAATTATCGGCAGCCATGATTACCATTTATGCTGGCGCACAATTATTTGGGCCTTGGTTAGCCAAGTGGTGGATCGAATCGGGCGGGACTTTGTTGCAAAGTTTTGCCATGGGCTTCATTGCATTTGTGTGGAGTATATTCTGGACATGGCGCATGCCAAAAAAATGACTGCTCAATGACAGTCATTTTTTTTGAACCTCTCTTAAAAAAACCCAAGGAAACAGTCCTTTATCATGCCCATCATCAAAACAAATTTGCGCACCATATCCTTGGTCAAACATTGCAACAATCACTACATCTTCAATAGCGATTGCCTTGTTTGCCATGCGTTTAGCACGACAAAAGCCACATGGACAAATTTTACGTAATTGCTGATGGGAGATATCCAATATCAATCCATCTTGCCATGTAAAAATGACACGCCGCTCTTCTATGCTGACTTGAATATCAACAGGCTTAATGTGCATGGGAAATGCTTCCAACTTGTTGTAAGGCAATTCGGATCGCTTTACGGACTTCAGGGTCGGCATCCTGCTGGTGTTGCAACAATAGTTGCTGTGCTGTTGCACCACCAATTTCACCCAGTGCCAATGCAACTTCTTTTCTTAAATTACTTATTTCATGATTAAAATTTTCAGCAAGCGCGGCAATAGCTGCATGCGATTGAATTTGTCCCAAACTACGTACCACAGCAATACGAACTTGCCAATATGGATCTTGCAAAGCCTCAATCAATTGTTGTTGCAATGCAAAGATTTTAAGCTTGCCGATAGTGAGTGCTGCCTCTACTCTCAATTGCCAATACGCAGCGCCCAATGTCTGTTCTAAAGCTTTTACAACAACCACAGCCACTGGTTGTTTGCTATACGCTAAACCACCTGTGGCAATTCGCCGAACCTCTGCATCGCTATCAGTTTCTGCAATATTTGCCAGTAATTCAATAGATGGATCATGCTGCAACCAGCTGAGTGTACTTACTGCTTCACGCCTAATCTCAACATGGTTATGTTGGGTCAATTGCACAATATCTGGCAATAAATGTTGAGGCCTTAGTGGTCTGATTGCCCTTAAAATTGCAGCTTTAACAAAGTTGTCTTCATGCTGCAAAAAATCGGCTAAAACCTGTGCCGATTCAGGACGTTTAATCTCACTTAAGCTTTGGCTGGCGGCCTCCCGTACTGTATGATCCTGATCAGACAATGCCTGTGATAATGCCAATAATGTCGCATGATCTTCCCAACTTTCCAAACGTTTGGCAGCTTCCTCACGCACCAAGGCAGCAGGATCATGCTGTACGGCATATCGTAGCCATGGTAATAAATCTGGATTTTCTTCGTCACCAATATTCATGACCGCAACAAAACGGATTTTTTCATCAGGGTCATTTAACTGTGTTAAGAAAACTTGCTCCTCCAGTTCCAGATTCGTCAGTATCGGATAATTAAAACTCATGGGTTTTCCTTGAACTATGCTGTACTTTTTTTGCCAATACCCAGTGGGTTTAAACGGCTTAACTCCCCCTGTGGATCGTGCTTAAGTGTTTGCATACAGTGTTTTTTAATGGTGATAAATTCATGGCTAGTAACCAAATCGAGTTCTCGTGGACGAGGAAAATCCAATTGAATTTCATCAATAATACGACCTGGTCGATGACTCATGACTAACACTCGATCTGCCAGAAATAGGGCTTCGTCAATATCATGGGTAATAAATAACACTGACGTTTGAATATCTTGCCAAATCTCAAGTAATAACAATTGCATTTTTAAACGAGTCTGAGCATCAAGTGCACCAAATGGCTCATCCATTAACAAGATTTTAGGCTGATTAATCAACACACGGGCAATTTCTACCCGTTGCTGCATTCCACCAGACAATTCAGCTGGGTACTTATTCTCAAAACCTGTCAAGCCCACTAACTCAATCATTTGCTTCGCCCGCTGTAAGCGTTCAGCCTTGGCAATTCCTTTCATTTTTAGCCCAAAAGCAATATTTTCAATAATGCTTTTCCACGGAAACAAGGTGTGGTGTTGAAATACCAATCCCCGATCGGGATGGGGGTCATGGACTGCTTCGCCATCGACCTCTAAACGGCCAGAGCTAAATGCCAGATGCCCAGCAAGTGCGCCAAGCAAAGTCGATTTACCACAACCCGATGGACCTAATAAACAAATGAATTCGCCTGGCTGAATATCAAAATTAACCTGATCGAGCGCCTGAAAACGGTTTTTCCCCTGCCCTAAATGCAATGACAAGTTTTGAATATGTACGTGTCCTTGAGTGACTGACATTATGATTTCCTCAATTGATACCACGGCGTAAAGCGGTTACCTAACACCCGCACCAAGACACTACTCAGCATGCCGAGCGCACCAATGAGTACCATTCCAACAACAATATTGCTGTAGTTCTGCAAGGTAAACGACTCCCATGTAAAGTAACCAATGCCATGTTGTCCAGAAATCATTTCCGCAGTCACCAAACAGAACCAGCACGTTCCCATACCAATCGATAAACCCGTAATTACATTGGGTAATGCACCAGGAATCACGACTTCCCAAATAATGGCAATATCACTGGCACCCAAACTTCTAGCGGAAGCAATAAGGCGTGGGTCAACAGCCCCCACACCATGCACGGTGTTCAGTAAAATAGGAAACAAAGCACCAATAAAAGTAATAAAAATCATCGATGCTTCTGACGATGGAAAAATGAGAATGGCTAATGGGATCCATGCCACTGCAGGAATAGGGCGTAATACCTCCAGCGGTGGCATTAAGAATGCTGCCAGTTTTGGATAACGCCCTGCCAATAACCCCAGTGTAATGCCAAAGAGAGCTGCAAAAATAAAGCCCCATATGACTCGAACAATACTCGACGCCAAATGCTCCCATGCTGCAGTTAACTGAAAAAATCCAAGTAAAGCGCTTACCACATGCATAGGTGTAGGTACATTACTAAAATTTACCAGTCCCAGATTAACTTTAAATTGTGTGAGTAATTGCCAAAGAATGACCCAAAAAACCAATGAAACAACGGCAATGATATAGCGTTTGATCTGTTGATAATCCAAGACCAAACTGTGTAAGAAATGAATATGCTGTGGTTCTGGCTTGAGTTTATTTTCGATTACCTGACTCATGGCTCACCTCCTTCTTGCATTCTGCTTATGGTCATGCACCTTGTGCAATTTGCTGCACAGTTTGAAAGTCATAGACTTTGCCACCATGTTGCTTTGCCCAAGCTTCGGCATCAGTTTTTAATAAAAAGGCATGTATTTGCCCAGCTTTATCGGTGGCATACCATGCTAAATTGGCTAAAAGTTTGATATCAGACTGATAATCCTGACTATAAACCACACGTACACTTTTTCCATCAGCCTGAATTTTTTTCAAATCCTGAAATGCATGTTCTGGACTTTCATAGCTACGGACTTTTTCTTCACCCTTCACCCAAATTTGCGTTACCCGATTAAATGTTTGAATCGGTTGTCCAGTCAAAGCATCCTTGGCCACCAAGGGTGACTTGCCATAATCTGCAAGTTGTTTTGAATAATCGAGTCCAGCCGCTTTGAATGCATCTTTGATATATTGATCATCAATAAATTGATCTGCACTTAAACTACCATCATTTTTACCCAGTGCTTTTAATGTTTCTATCGCAGTCTGAGTCGCTTGACGATATTCTGGTTTCCATGTGAGATCACGCGTTTGTAGCCCTAAAGGTCCATGATAAAGATAGACCACCTCTGCTGGAATTCCTGTTTTATCTGCAATCAACTCACTATATTTTTCTGGCTGTTCCCGAATTAGGCGATCTGCCTCAATCGTTGCCTGTAAATATGCCCGAACAATTTCAGGATGCTGTTTGGCATAGTCTTTACTCACCAGTGAACCATGGAATGTCGGTGCCTTGGCTTGAGAACCATCATAAATTTTTTTGGCAATTCCTTGATATGCAAATAATTCTCCA
>JASGGM010000158.1:0-5942 GCA_047605045.1 Acinetobacter sp.
TCTCTCTGGCAATTACAATGGATGGCACAAATGCTACGGCATTGCAATCCTGCCAGTTATGCAATCAACAAAGAACGCATGACACGTGTTGCAGAGTATAGCCGTGACTGCCTGCGCCAATTGCGTCAAGACACGGGTATCTCTTATGAGAACCGTTCAGGTGGGACATTACAACTCTTTAGGAATACAGCCCAACTGGATGCAGTCCAAAGAGACATTAGAGTTTTGGAAGAGTGTAACGTTCCTCACCAATTACTAACACCAGACCAACTTGCATCTGTTGAACCAGCACTTGCTCATGCCAAAGACCACCTCACAGGCGGCTTACACCTCTCAAATGATGAAACTGGTGATTGTCATATTTTCACCAATAAGCTGGCGAAAATTGCCGAAGATTTAGGTGTGGATTTTCGATTTAATCAGAACGTAGATGAATTACTGTTTGAAAACAACAAAATTACTGGCGTTAAAATTGGACATGAAATTCTTCAAGCAGATCATTATGTTTTAGCATTTGGTAGCTATAGCAGAGAATTCATTGCGCCACTTGGTTTAAATATTCCCGTTTATCCAGTAAAAGGCTATTCAATTACTGTGCCCATAGTAAATGAAGAACTCGCACCCCAATCTACCGTACTAGATGAAACATATAAAATAGCAGTCACACGCTTTGACAATCGTATTCGTGTCGGTGGTATGGCTGAATTGGGTGGGTTTGACTTAAGACTGAATCCAAAACGTAAAGCCACTTTAGAAATGGTAGTCAATGATCTTTTCCCTGGTGGCGATGTCAATCAAGCCATATTCTGGACGGGTCTACGCCCAATGACACCCGATAGCACACCAATTATAGGTGCAACCCAATATAAGAACCTATTCTTAAATACTGGTCATGGGACATTAGGTTGGACCATGTCCTGTGGTTCTGGAAAGCTACTAAGCGATATTATTTTTGCCCACACAACGGATATCAGTACTGAAGGTTTAGCTTTAGCCCGCTATCGTTAAAATCACAAAGTAAAAAAGCGACCAAATTTAAATTTTGGTCGCT
Organism: Acinetobacter sp.; assembly: GCA_047605045.1. GTDB lineage: Bacteria > Pseudomonadota > Gammaproteobacteria > Pseudomonadales > Moraxellaceae > Acinetobacter. The sequence continues at coordinate 1,052 of JASGGM010000158.1, forward strand.
TCCCAATAATTTTCAGACTTTCAATATTGTCTGATACAACATTATCCTATACGACGTTTTAAACCTGTCATTTGCAGAATACGTGTTGAAATTTCCTCAATAGACATCTCAGAGACATTTAAGAAAGGAATCCCTTCAGAAATAAAAATTCCTTCAATCGCCCTTAGCTCCATCTGACACTGGTTAAAACTTGCATAACGACTCCCCGCTTTACGCTCGGTACGAATAGCAACAAGACGATCTGCATCAATCATTAAACCAAACAATTTCTTTTTATGTTCACGCAAAACAGCAGGTAACCGATTGTCATCTAAATCTTCTTCTGTTAACGGATAATTGGCAACACGCACACCAAATTGTAATGATAAATAAATCGACGTGGGTGTTTTTCCAGATCGAGATACACCAATCAATATAATATCTGCTTTATCATAGTGTCGTGTGCGAGCACCATCATCATTGTCTAAAGCAAAATGGACTGCATCAATTCGAGCTTTATAATATTCGGTATCCGTGACCGCATGTGTTTGGCCAATCAATGTTGTTGGTGCCGTTCCAAGTTCTTGTTCCAACTTCACAATCAACCCTTCAAAAACATCCAGATTGATCGCATTTGCTGTATTTATGATCTCTCGAACATTCGGGTCGACTAAAGTATCAAATACCAATGGAAGTTGATTTTCTTCATGCTCACAAGCATTGATTTCTTCAACCACTCGCATGGCAGCTTCTTCAGTAGAAATATACGGAATGATATGAATATCAAATTCAACATGAGGAAATTGTGCTAGTAATGAATGACCTAAAGTTTCTGCTGTAATTGCTGTTCCATCAGAAATGAAATATACACTTCTTTTAATTTGGTTACCGTCCACCATCAAAAAACTCCTCAAATAATTGTCTTAGGGGCGTATATTCTTTATAGTATTGGCATCTTACATAACTATCACTTGGTTGACACCAAAAAACTAAGTGTAAAATGTTTTTAACATGATCGACTATCGAATCATATACAGCAAAAGTGGAGAAACTACTTTGGAAGCGCGCGTAATTGGTCTAGAAAAATTAGGGAAACATGACGTCGAATTGGTGGGGGGTAAAAACTCATCTTTAGGGGAAATGATTAGCCATCTTTCAAATGCAGGAGTATCTGTTCCTGGTGGATTTGCTACTACAGCTGCTGCGTATCGTGAATTCCTTGAACAAAGTGGACTAAACGCTAAAATTCAGGCTGAACTCGATCAGTTGAATGTTGATGATGTTAATGCTTTGGCAATCACTGGTGCTAAAATTCGCCAATGGATTGTGGAAACACCACTTACACCAACTTTAGAAAAAGAAGTTCGTGATGCTTTTACAACACTTTCTAGTGGCAATCCTGACATTGCTGTTGCAGTCCGTTCTTCTGCGACCGCTGAAGATTTACCAGATGCTTCATTTGCTGGGCAGCAAGAAACATTCTTAAATATTCGTGGTATTGATAATATTCTCATCGCCATTAAAGAAGTTTTTGCTTCACTTTATAACGACCGTGCGATTTCTTACCGCGTTCACCAAGGTTTCAAACATGATATCGTTGCGCTTTCGGCAGGTGTTCAGCGTATGGTACGCTCTGAAACTGGTGCTGCTGGTGTTATGTTTACCTTAGATACCGAATCTGGTTTCCGAGATGTTGTCTTTATTACAGCATCTTATGGCTTGGGTGAAATGGTTGTACAAGGTGCGGTCAATCCTGATGAATTTTACCTTTCTAAGCCTTTGCTCAACAACGGTAAACATGCCGTAATTCGCCGTAACCTTGGTTCTAAACATCAAAAAATGGTTTACGGAGAAGAAGCTGCTGCTGGTAAATCAGTCGTCGTCGTCGATGTTGAAAAACAAGATCGCCAACAATTCGCGTTAAATGACCTTGAATTACATGAATTAGCTAAACAAGCACTGATCATTGAGCAGCATTATGGTGCGCCAATGGATATCGAGTGGGCTAAAGATGGCGATGACGGTAAAATTTATATTGTTCAAGCACGTCCAGAGACTGTAAAAAGCCGTCAAACTGTAGGCACAATGGAACGCTATTTGTTAAAGCAAAAAGGTTCCGTATTAGCTGAAGGTCGTTCTATCGGCCAACGCATCGGTGCAGGTAAAGTCCGTATTGTTACCTCCATTAAAGAAATGGACAAAGTACAAGATGGCGACGTTCTCGTTTCTGATATGACTGACCCAGATTGGGAACCTGTAATGAAACGCGCTGCTGCAATTATTACCAACCGTGGTGGTCGTACTTGTCATGCTGCGATTATTGCGCGTGAACTTGGTGTTCCTGCAATCGTTGGTTGTGGTAATGCCACTGAGGTTCTTACCGATGGTCAGGAAGTTACAGTTTCTTGTGCTGAAGGTGATACAGGCTTTATTTATGAAGGTGCGCTGGATTTCGAAATCCAACGTAATTCAATTGAATCCATGCCTCAACTTTCATTCAAACTGATGATGAACGTGGGTAATCCTGACCGAGCATTTGACTTTGCGCAAATTCCAAATGAAGGGATTGGTTTGGCACGCCTTGAATTTATCATCAACCGCATGATCGGCGTACATCCAAAAGCATTGTTGAATATCGATAGTCTTCCACGAGAAACACGTGCTGCTGTTCTCAACCGTACAGCAGGCTATTCTTCGCCAGTTGAATTTTATGTAGAAAAATTGGTTGAAGGGATTGCAACGTTAGCTTCTGCTTTTGCTGACAAGCCTGTTATTGTTCGTATGTCTGATTTTAAATCAAATGAATATGCGAACTTGATTGGCGGTAAGTTATATGAGCCAGAAGAAGAAAACCCAATGCTGGGCTTCCGAGGTGCAAGCCGTTATGTGTCTGAAACTTTCCGTGACTGTTTTGAACTTGAATGCCGTGCTTTGAAAAAAGTTCGTGATGAAATGGGTTTAACGAATGTTCAAATCATGATCCCATTTGTTCGTACCGTTGCAGAAGCTAAACGTGTGATTGAACTGCTTGCATTAAATGGCTTAAAACGTGGTGAGAACGGTCTTAAAGTCATTATGATGTGTGAATTACCAACCAATGCATTGTTAGCAGAACAATTCCTTGAACATTTTGATGGATTCTCAATTGGTTCAAATGACCTAACACAATTAACGCTTGGCCTAGACCGTGATTCTGGTATTGTTTCGCATTTGTTTGATGAACGTGATGCAGCAATCAAAGTACTATTGTCTATGGCAATCCATGCTTGCCGTAAAGCAGGTAAGTATGTTGGGATTTGTGGTCAAGGCCCTTCTGACCATCCAGACCTTGCACGTTGGTTGATGGAACAAGGCATTGAATCTGTCTCATTAAATCCTGATTCAGTATTGGATACTTGGTTCTTCCTTGCAGAAGACAAAACCAAATAACTTTAAGTAAACCCAAAAACATGTTAAAAAAGACCCTTTCATTGGGTCTTTTTTTATAAAGTTTTGAGATAACACATTTATGCAAATTTATTTAGCACGAAACAATCAGCAAGCTGGCCCTTATAGCTTAGAACAAGTCAATCAAATGCTTGCTAGCCAACAAATTTTATTGACTGATTTAGTTTGGCATCAAGGTATGACTGAATGGAAACCTCTGGGTGAGTTAACCCAAGGTAAAAGCTTCTATGCCCCTACAGGATACCAAGCAACTTCAGCAGAACTGTCCCCTATTGAAAGATTTCACGTCGAAGAACAACAAAAATCTGATATTAAAGTTGCCTCACTTTCAAAGCGCTTTTTTGCAAAAGTGATTGATCTATTCTTTTGGCTTCCTGCTTTTTCAATTCCTTCTTTTACAATGGATGCTGCGAGTAAAGAAAAAATGCTTGAACTTCAGGCAACGCTCCAACAAAGTAGTACCTTTGACCCTCAATTTCAGCAACAATTTTCAGCATTAATTACCCCCGACACATGGCTTGCGATGGGTATCTACATTCTCATCATGTTGGCTATTCAAGCAGTACTTCTTGCAAAAACGGGGCAAAGTTTAGGTAAGCGAATCATGCGAATTCAAATCGTAGATTTAGAAACCCATAACAAAGCTAATCTTACTCGCGTTTTTCTTATTCGAAGCGTGGTGTTTATCATTTTAAATTTACTGTCAGCACCTATTATTACCATTCTCGACCATGCATTCGGTTTGGGTAAAAAACGACTAACATTACATGACCGACTTGCGAAAACAAAAGTAATTGAAAAAATAAAATCTATCTCGTAATAAGATTTTATTTCTAACTTTATTTTTCAAATAGCTACATGATTTATCGAAATATTTCATTTTTACACATTAAATCCAACTTAATTCGTTGGATTTAAATAACTTATTTTTGCGGTTTCTAAATATAGCTTAGTTGCTTAATATAGGGCATAATGCCCTACAAAGTAGCGGTGCCATTATGTTTTGGTAATTCATTTTTTCCAAAAATTCTTTCTAAAACATCAGACACTATAATCGCTATCCCATATTTCTATCTGTAAATGGGACTCTTCACCGAGGTTGTAAAATGAGACAAACAATATTAGCTGTATTGTCTTTATCTGCGATATCTGCACTCTTAACTGGGTGTGGTGGTGATTTAGTACTTCTAAACTCAAAAGGTCCTGTCGCACATGGTCTTAGCGGACTCATGATGACAGCGATCTATCTTATGCTTTTGGTGGTTATTCCATCAATTATCATGGCATTATGGTTTGGTTGGAAATATCGCGCGTCAAATAAAGATGCAGACTATAAACCTACTTGGGCGCATTCGACTACACTTGAAATCGTAGTTTGGGGTGTGCCTATCATTATTATTGCGATTTTAGCTTATATAGCTTGGTGGGGTTCCCACCAGTATGACCCATATCGCCCTCTTGATGC
>JASGGM010000159.1:0-5886 GCA_047605045.1 Acinetobacter sp.
TGAAAATTTTAATCATATAGAAAAGATGAAGATTTAAAATGAGATTATATTTTTCATTTCTCAACATTCATTCAGAGCATATAAGTCAGGTACTTATCTAATGAATATCAGAAATTTTATTGATGTCTTTAAACTTAGCCTCCCCATAGCTACTGCTTATATTCCTTTGGGTATCGCCTTGGGCATCTATGTCGTTTCTAGTGGTTTAGACTGGTATATTGCACCACTGGCAGCGCTGATCATTTTTGCAGGTTCAATTGAATTCTTGGTGGTGAGTTTTATATTGTCTGGGCTACCTTTATTTACAGTCGCATGGACAGCATTTGTTGTGAACTTCAGGCATATCTTCTATGGGTTGTCTTTTCCAATCAATACACTACAACGCCCTTGGCAAAGAATATACGGTGTGTTTGCATTGACCGATGAAATCTATGCAATCACCTGTGTAAGTAAGAACCGATTAGATGGTGACAGTATCACCTTATTACAAATCATGAGTCAGTTATGGTGGGTTAGTGCAACCCTGATCGGTGCATTATTAGGTGCAATTATTCCCTCCTCAATTAAAGGTTTTGAATTTGCATTGACCGCAATGTTCCTGACGATGGCCATGGATGCCACACGCCACAGTCGGGAAAATAAATTGATTGTCTACGCCTTAATTTCAGGGGGGTTAGGCTGGTGTGCCGAAACCTATTTAATTCAGTCTTCATTTTTGGTGGTGGGGTTATTAAGCTATTTGGTTTTCATTACACTTGATTATAAAAAAATGCAAAATATGGAAGTCAATCATGTCTAATTTTGAGATCTTTAGCATCATTGCAGTGGTTGCTATGATCACCATTGCGCTTAGAGTTACACCCTTTATTGTTATGGATAAATTATCGAAGAATGATTACTTGCAATTTATTGGTCAAAAAATGCCTGTAGGCGTGATGATATTATTAGTTTTATATACTTTTCTCCATGTCGATTTTACCACGCCTCCTTATGGTGCTGCCTATATTCTGGCTGCATTGGTTGTATTAATCATTTATGGTTTTTCTAAAAATATTTTAATTTCCATTGCTGGTGGATTATTTGCTCATTTATTTTTAGTCAATATTATATTTACTTCATAAAAATCGGAGCAATGTCGGCCCCGATTTAATTGCAAGCATAAAATTTAATTCACCAATACACTAATAATCGTCATTGGTTGATTTACCGGTTGCACACGACTATTAAAGTTTTCACTGACTTCAATAATATATTCTCCAGCAGCAGGGAATTTAATTTCCACTTGCCCATTGGCTTGGGTTTTGAATCCGATCGCTTCTTTATCCGATGTCCCTTTTTTACGAATATCAACTTTAGCATTGGCAAACGTATGACCATCTTTTGTAATATTTAAAACCAAAGGTTGTGTATGATTTAACTGATTCGGATGAGTTTTAAATTTAACATCAATCGGTGAAGCAATATCATGCAATGGCGTCGGTTCACCTTTGGTCACATAGCTTTTAACAAACCAGTCTCGATGAATTGTTACTTTTTTAGGCTCTTTTTTAAAGTCAGCAGGGATTGCAAAATCTCGCTTATCTTTTGCTGGTGCCTTATCAGCAGGGACATTAAAGTACATCCGCCATTCGTTATTTACCTTAACATAGCTTAATGGAAAACTTGCTGTTGTATATACCGTATAAGTCCCCTGCTCCTTTAAGGCTAAATCAAACAACAACGTTGATTTACTTTGAGAAACAGACTTGAGATCAATCTTTTCATTGTTTGGTGAAATTACTTGCAAGTCATCACTTTTCAATGCAAATTCACTATTGAGTGCTTCTTCTGCATAGCCAGCCACAATAGGAATTTGACTATTTTGAGTCTGATAAGCCAAAGGTGCAACATAAGGTTCATGTGCGCTTGCATAACTACTGACAAGTATCGTGAATAAAACGAGTCTTTTCATAATTTTTAGTAAAATAAAAAAGGAAATTCAAGCTATCATAGAACGATAATCATTACAATTAAGCAACATCAGAATCATCAAGATCATGAATCTTTAAATTAATTCATTCATTGCAATGACTTTCACAATAATACTTTGTGATTCTTCAAATTCATCAAAGATTTGTTTACGGTTCAACTCTTTCGACTTTACTTTGAATTTATGATTTTGATATTCAATTTCTGTCGGAATTTCATCAAAATAATTACCTGTTACATCCAGCTCTTCTTCAAATAGTGGACGACCTAATTGATAATCCTTACTTTTAATCACAATATATTTCACAGAGGTTTTCATCGTATTGTTCTCCTTTTTCATTTAAGCTTTATTTTTATTTGTAGCAAGTTTTCACTTTAATTCATACTATAGATTGGTCTTATCCGTGTAGTTATTGTTCATTTAACGATCCAAGACTAATTTTTTAAATAAAAATCGGAGCAGTTGCTCCGATTTTAGAATATCAATGCGTTCGCGCTTTATGGTGCAATGGGTGCAAAAGGAGCCACAACATCGGCATTTTGCGCGCGATGTCGTAAAAAGTGATCCATTAAAACAATAGCCAGCATTGCTTCTGCAATGGGTGTCGCACGCACTCCAACACAAGGATCATGTCGACCTTTGGTTAAAACATCTGTATCTTCACGGTTGGTATTAATCGTTTTTCCAGCTGTCGTAATACTGGCTGTAGGTTTTAAAGCAATCGCAACACGAATGTCCTGACCACTTGAAATTCCTCCCAAAATACCACCAGCATGATTGGCAAGAAAACCGTTTGACGTTAACTCATCACGCGTTTCATGCCCAAACTGGGCTGCCACTGCAAAACCATCACCAATTTCAACACCTTTTACAGCATTAATGCTCATCATTGCATGTGCAATATCGGCATCTAAACGGTCAAAAACTGGTTCCCCCCAACCAACTGGTACATTTTCAGCCAATATCTCAAGTTTGGCACCGCAACTGGTTCCTTGTTCACGCAGTGACGTGACTAAGGCTTCAAAACGTGGAACGGCATCAACATCTCCACAAAAAAATGGATTTTGTGGAACTTGCTGCCAATCCAGTTTTTCAGCAATTTCATGGCCAATTTGTGTTACATGACCACGAATTACTATACCGAATTTTTCGGCAAGATATTTTTTAGCAATTGCACCTGCTGCCACACGCATTGCTGTTTCTCGTGCGCTTGAGCGTCCACCACCACGATAATCGCGGAAACCATATTTTTGTGTATAGGTATAATCGGCATGACCTGGACGGAAAGTTTGGGCAATATTGCTATAGTCTTTCGATTTCTGGTCTGTGTTTTCAATGAGTAGACCAATAGACGTACCCGTCGTTTTACCTTCAAATACACCAGAAATAATTTTAACTTGATCGGGCTCTTTACGCTGTGTGGCAAACTTTGATGTTCCTGGTTTACGACGATCTAAATCATGCTGCAAATCAGCCTCTGAAAGTGATAGCCCAGGAGGTACGCCATCTACAATTGCCATTAATCCAACCCCATGCGACTCACCACAGGTTGTGACACGAAAAAGTTGACCAATGCTATTTCCAGCCATAATGACAATTCCTTAAACGTTTACAGAATCTTGAAATATTTCTCGGTATTCGCGGCATTGTGCAGCCGTCAATGCAAAAATCCCTGAACCACCTTTTTGGAACTTCAACCAGTGGAAATCAACTTTGTTGAAGTTTTGGCGCATTGCCCATTCAGAATTACCCACTTCAATCACAATTAAGCCATTTTCTGTTAGATAATCTGCCGCTTGTGCTAGCATTTTGCGAACCAAATCTAAGCCATCCTGACCCGCTGCCAACGCAAGTTCTGGTTCATGTAAAAATTCTTCAGGTAAATCTGCCATATCTTCGGCATCGACATACGGTGGATTACTTACAATTAAATCATACTGGTTTTCAGCAGGCAGTTTTGCAAATAAGTCTGACTCTAATAAAGCCACCTGATATTGCATATTATGATGTTCAGTGTTGATGGATGCGACTTCCAATGCCTCACGGGAAATATCCGTTGCATCGACTTCTGCTTCTGGAAACGCATAAGCCAGAGCAATGGCAATACAGCCAGAACCCGTACACATATCTAAAATACGGCGTGGTGTTTGCGGATCTTCATTGAGCGGAAGGTCATTCAGAGCATCTCTAATCTGACCATGCTCATCGCGGCAATAAGGTGCAAAACGCTGTTCAATTAATTCAGCAATTGGTGAACGGGGAATTAAAACACGTTCATCGACATAAAAAGGTTTACCGTTAAAATAAGCAAGATTTAACAAATATGAAGTCGGCACACGTTCATTAATACGGCGCTCTAACAATGCTAAAAATGCAGTTTTCTCTGATGGTAATAGTTTTGCATCTAGAATTTCAGCATCTGCTGACCAATCTAAAGACAATGTTTGCATGACTAATGCAGAGCTTTCAGCAAAGAAATCTTCCGTACCTTGCCCAAGATGAGCATCGTATTGACGTAATGCGCTGACCCCAAAACGAATAAAATCACGAATTGTACTTAAATGTTCAGCCGCTTCTTTTAAACTCTCAGGGCTAATCGTCAATCGCTCCACTCAACACTCCAAACAAAAAATAATTGTGGCAATATTCTACCTTGTTTTCTGCCGATTGATAGCTTTAACACCAGATTCCGTTTGATATCTGCACAAATCAGTCAATCATCTCGGTATTCATTGCTATTCAGCCGAGAGTAATAAACTAATCCCCACATAGCGCTGCAAATCCTGCACGCCCAGAGACATCTTAAAAATAATCAAATCTGGACAATTCGATTTCGATATTTCATTAAAAATATTGAGGTCTTGGTCATGTATGTCATCTACAGAATGCAACATAAGGCTTTCAAAAACATCAGCGACATATTCAAAACCTAAATCAATCGCGATAAAAGCAGTATGTATACAAGGCTGTATATACTGTTCTTGCTGCCAGTTAAGCACTGCTTGCTGGCAATGTGGACAAAAAACATTAGAATTTTGTTCAGAAATTTCAATTATTTGATTCATTACATTTTAAAATTCAAATTTATACACTTATTGTAATACATTTTTTCGCGTTGGCATTGCAAAGTTTTGCAAGCCACGTTAAGTTTATTACTGCAATTTAAATACAAACCCTTAAGTCAACCCTAAGTTATGCAAAAAGGAAGGAACTATGGCCAATTTGGAAAAAGCCATTATTTTTGCAACACGTAAACATTCAGGACAAATTGATAAGGCAGGACAACCTTACATTTTACACCCTTTAAGGCTCATGACGAAAATGAGAACTGATGAACAACGGATTGTGGCTGTTTTACATGATATTTTGGAAGATACCGATGCCACTGTCGTGGATTTAATTTCATTGGGGTTTTCTCAAGATATTATATCCGCTGTTGAAGCACTTACACGACGTGATGGGGAAAGTCGTATTGAAGCTGCTTGGCGAGCGGTTAAAAATCCATTGGCACGAGAAGTTAAACTAGCCGATGTGAGCGATAATTTAGACATTAATCGCATTAGTCATCCAACTGAACGTGATTTTAAACGATTAAAAGAATATCAACAGGTACAACAAATCTTGCAACAGAATGCTTAAGTGCTTGTGTCTTACTTGGATTAGCGGTATTTTCTCCATTATATTTTCATTTTTAGAATAAGGCTAATTCAAGTAATGTTGAGCGATTTGGATGATTTTTACTGCTTTGCTGTCGTAGTTGAACATGGCGGGTTTAGTGCAGCTGAACGTGCTACAGATATACCAAAATCCAAACTTAGCCGCCGTGTTTATAATCTAGAAGAACGTTTAGGCGTTCGGTTAATTCAACGCAGTTCACGTCATTTTGCAGTAACTGACGTAGGTATGAATATTTATCG
>JASGGM010000160.1:0-5840 GCA_047605045.1 Acinetobacter sp.
TTGAGTAGTACATGTACATTGGAATCATTGGCAAGTTATTGGTTGAATAACTGGTCGCCAACGCTGCCCATGCACTCATTGCACCTGCTTCGTTAATCCCTTCTTGCAACATGTGACCATCTTGCGCTTCACGATAGTTCATGAGCTGTTCATTATCTTCTGGCGTGTATTTTTGACCATGTGCGGCATAAATACCCAACTGACGGAACAAACCTTCCAAACCAAATGTACGTGCTTCATCTGGAACAATTGGAACCACGTGATCTTTCAATTGCTTTTCTTTTAACAATGTTGCAATTAAACGCACCATAACCATGGTCGTAGATTGTTCTTTGCCACCACTGCCACGCAAAACAGCATCAAATACGGAAAGTTCAGGAATTGGCAATGCCACACTTTCTTTACGACGCGCAGGAAGATAGCCACCCAAAGATTCACGACGACCTTTGAGGTACTTCATTTCTGGCGAGTTTTCGCTTGGACGATAGAATGGCAACTCTTCAAGCTGTTCATCTGTAAATGGCAAGTTGAAACGGTTACGGAAGTATTTTAATGATTCCAACTGCATCTTTTTGATTTGATGCGTTTTGTTAACGGCTTCAATCTCATCTGACAAACCATAACCTTTGACTGTTTTCGCCAAGATCACGGTCGGTTGACCATTACTTTGTGTTGCAGCAGCATAAGCAGCATAAACTTTGTATGGATCGTGACCACCACGGTTCAAGGCATCAATATCTTCATCGCTCAGGTGTTTCACCAATTCAGCTGATTCAGGATATTTGCCAAAGAAATGTTCACGTGTATAACCACCACCTTTCACTTGGTAGCGTTGATATTCACCATCCACCACTTCTTCCATACGTGCTTTCAAGGCACCAGATTCATCTTTCGCCAGTAGCGGATCCCAATGACGGCCCCAAACAACTTTAATGACGCGCCAGCCTGCACCACGGAACAGTGATTCAAGTTCTTGAATGATTTTACCATTACCACGAACAGGGCCATCTAGACGCTGTAAGTTACAGTTTACAACCCAAATTAAGTTGTCGAGCTTTTCACGACCCGCAAGAGAAATTGCCCCTAAGCTTTCTGGCTCATCCATCTCGCCATCGCCAAGATATGCCCAAACTTTACGGTCTTCTTCTTTAATCAACCCACGATTCATTAAATATTTTTGAATGTGCGCTTGATAAATGGACATGATTGGCCCAAGACCCATCGATACGGTTGGGAACTGCCAATAGTCAGGCATTAAATACGGGTGTGGATAGCTTGGTAAGCCATTGCCATTCACTTCACGACGGAAGTTGCTTAACTGCTCTTCAGTTAAACGACCTTCAAGGAATGAACGCGCATAGATCCCCGGTGCACAGTGTCCTTGATAGTAAATTAAGTCACCACCAAAATTGTCATTGTTCGCACGGAAGAAATGGTTAAAACCAACATCGTATAAAGTTGCAGAAGATGCAAAACTTGCCAAGTGACCACCTAAATCATCACCTGTTTTGTTCGCACGAAGTACCGTCGCCAAGGCATTCCAGCGAATCAGCGCACGAATACGACGTTCCATATCTTGATCACCTGGCATTGCAGGTTCTTCTTCGACCGAAATGGTATTGAGATATGGCGTATTTAGACGCTGAATAGGCACATGCTTAGCAATCGCACGTTGATAGAGTTTTTCTAATAAAAATGCTGCTCGTTCTGTTCCCATATGTTGTAAGACTGAATCGAAAGCATCTTCCCACTCTAGGGTTTCTAGTGCGTCAGAGTCACCATAATACGCCATGTTCCACTTTTCCTTAATCGTTATAGATACCGTGTATTTGTATCATGTTTTCGCCCTGTAAAGTTATGGCTACTTTTAAATACAACTACATATTGGTATTTCGAAACTAAATAATGCTAACTTTACATATTTGTAAAGTTAAAAATCGCCATTGAGGCGATTTTACGTGTAATAGACATATCAGGTATTGAGAGGTTTAATGTCTATTACACACCCAGTTTATTCTATTTAAGGCAATAAAGCCAAATAGGTGCTTGGGTTCTTACGTTGCCCATCTTGAACAATTTCGTAGTGCAAGTGTGGCCCTGTACAACGGCCAGTACACCCGACTTTGGCAATTTCTTCACCTGCTTTTACCGTATCACCGACACGCGTTAATAAACGCGATGCATGCGCATAACGCGTGATATAACCATTGCCATGATTAATTTCAACCATTTGACCATAACCATTGACCCAGCCAGAGCGTGTAACAACACCATCTCCTGACGCATAAATAGATGTACCACTTGGTGCAGCCAAGTCAATACCAGGATGATGCTCTGATCTGCCGCCCATAACACGTGTGCCATAAGCTGAACTTTTACGCACAGCATCAGGTAAAGGGTTGGCTTTCAGCCAAGACATAACACCACCACGAGAAGATAAATTACTCGAACTTATATAAGACTTAGAAGATGTGCTGTTAAATTGAACTGGTTTCTGAGCAGAATTACGCAAGGTTACATTCATTGGCGTCGATGCTGTATCTTGATCGGCACTATATGATCCCGTAGAAATTGTGCGTGTTAAATTTTCAAGTTGATCTGTAGAATTGCTTGTTGCCGAATTATTATTAATTAAATCTGCAAATGCCATGGGTGTCGATATAAACAAAGAAACTGCCAACAAAATACGTCGCATAAAAAACCTCTAAAAATGCATCATGCAAAAATTTGCAACCGCTTTAGCTGCTTGTCCAGATTGCAATTCAGGGCTAAGATGATGCAACACTATAGGAATATAATGTATGTCTCAACCAACCAACGTCTTTCAATCTAAACAAAAAAATCTAAAGACAGGAAATATCCAATTATTAACTCAGCAAGTTGCCTATTGGCAGAAACTGACTCAAATGATCCAGCCACTTTTACCACAACCTGAACAGTGGCAAGTCGCTTGTTATCAACACGGTGTCTTGGTTATTACTGGAGAAAATCAAGCAATGATCAGCCAACTGGCCTATCTACAAAAGCACTATGTTACCCAACTTGCTCAACTACACGATTTTCATGATTTGCAAAAAATACAAGTCCGACTGCGTCAAAAGACACAAACTGTACAGGCACAAAAAAATGCCCAACCTTTATCTATTGAAACTCAACAAATGTTACAAAGTGCAGCAAAGTTCGTAAGCGACCCTAAGCTTAGCCAAGCCTTACTACGTTTGGCAAGTGTTACAAAGTAACAAGCAGCACTAAAAGTAAAATGTTATACAATAACTGTGTGACCCGTATCACACATATTTTTTATTCAATTTATTCACTTCTATAAATATAAAGGATTTAGCGCACACTTACATATTGGATAGGACAGTCTATCATGTCATCAAATGTTACAATTTCATAATTTGATGGATCACTTTTCACTTGATGTAATAATTGATTGTTTAATGCATGTCCAGATTTATAAGCATCGAATTTGGCAATAATTTGATGTCCCAATAAATATAAGTCCCCTACAGCATCTAAAATTTTATGGCGCACAAATTCATCGTTATAGCGCAAGCCTTCTTCATTGACTACACCTGTATCATCAACACCAATCGCATTTTCCAGACTCGCACCTAATGCTAAATTATTGGCCTTGAGCAAATCGAGATCTTTCATAAATCCAAATGTACGTGCATCACTAACTTCATAAACAAAGATTTCTGTCGAAAAATCAATGGTTGCCGATTGATACTCTTTCGCAAAAGCTGGATGGTCAAAATCAATGGTAAAGTTAAGCTGAAAGCCATGATGTGGGGTAAACGCCGCACGTTTGTCGGCAATGGTGGCTTCTATCGGTTTTAATATTTTAATAAATTTCTTTGGTGCATTTTGTTCGACCAGCCCGCCTTGCATGAGCAAATAGATAAAGGGGCCTGCACTACCGTCCATAATCGGGACTTCAGAGGCTGAAACCTCAACAATCAGGTTATCAATACCCAAAGCTGCTATCGCACTCATCACATGCTCAATTGTACCAACTTTTACATCATTGGCTATGAGATTGGAGCACATAAACGCTTCTTGAATCAGCATCGCATCTGCTGGTAATTCAACAGGTGGATTAAGATCTATTCGGCGAAACACAATACCCGAGTCAACCGTATGCGGCACAAAGTTAATCATGACTTTTTGCCCGCTGTGCAGGCCTATACCACTGGCTCTGACAACACGCTTAAGAGTACGTTGCTTCAACATCTGGACCGTCTTCTACCTTTTCAAACCGCTAAAGATTATCACATTTAACCATTGATAAAAAAGAAAAAAGGCAGACGTTACGCCTACCTTTTTTCGATTGTCACTATTGAATCGAACAATAATTATCTACCTTGTTGTTTTTTAAGGTAATCTTGAATACTCATCGGACTTGGGCGACCATTGCTCGCTGCTGTGCTTGATTGTGACACAACTGCTTCTGGCTGATTTTGGCGCTGAATTGCAGGAATATCATCTTCTGTTACAGGTTGTGCAGCCTGTGCAGCTTGTGTCGCAGCAACACCTGATTTAACTGCTGCACGCCCATGTCCATTGGCATTACGTGTTAAACCTGTTGCAATGACCGTAACACGAATTTCATCACGCGCATCGGGATCAAATACTGTACCAAAGAACACTTCGCCTTCGTCTAAATCGACAATTTGGTTCACAACATCGGTAATAATTTGCGTCTCGCGTAATGTCACATCATTGCCACCCGTGATGTTAATTAATACACCTTTAGCATTCATAATATTGACGTTATCAAGCAATGGGCTACGAATGGCTAATCGAGCTGCTTCTTCTGCACGTTCTGGGCCAGAACTTTTACCTTCACCCATCATGGCATAACCGCGTGTGCTCATTGCTGTTTTTAAATCGGCAAAGTCAAGGTTGATATGGCCAGGTCGTACAACCAAATCAAAAATACTACGCACAGCGTTGAGTAAAACATCATCTGCTTTACGATAAGCATCTTGCATTGAAATATCACCATAAACGTTAAGCAAACGTTCATTTGGGATAATAATCAATGAATCAACAAATTGCTCTAAGGCTTCTATACCTTTTTCAGCCGATTTTTGACGGCGGCGACCCTCAAAGTTAAATGGCGTTGTGACAACACCAACCGTGAGAAGACCCATTTCCTTAGCTACTTCAGCAACAACGGGGGCTGCACCTGTACCAGTTCCACCGCCCATACCTGCTGTCACGAACACCATGTCCGCACCTTCGAGGTGTTGACGAATAAGTTCTCGGCTTTCTTCAGCTGCAATTTGCCCCACTTCAGGATTTGCACCTGCACCCAAACCGCGTGTGCTTTGCTCACCAATTTGAATTTTAAATGGCGCATTCATGCGGTCTAAAGCTTGTTTATCGGTATTGGCGCAAATAAATTTCACACCTTTGATATCGGATTGCACCATGTGCTGAACGGCATTACCACCACCACCACCTACACCAAATACTGTGAAACGGGCTTGGCCGTTACCATCGTTTTGTTCGTCGTCTAAAAATTCAAATGAGGCCATGACCTTGAGTGTTCCTAGTGCTTATTGGCAGTCACATAAGCCCGTATACTGCCTGAACGTCTATAATAAAATACAATTTTTAGGATGCTGTGCAATGCCTAGCTTTGTCAAGTATAGAGCTTTTTGCTTACAACTTCCCAACATTATTCATAATTGAAACAAACTTAATTCACAATTGAAACAGACTTAAAAAATAGATTTCAATTTATTGTTCAATGCATTCCATCCATTCTTCAAACGACTGAGCATCGTTCTGTCACCATGTTCCTCGGCAACTTCAATTGCATCTGG
>JASGGM010000161.1:0-5836 GCA_047605045.1 Acinetobacter sp.
CTGACTTTATCAGGTATATCATGACCGAATCTTTTGCAGCCCTCTTTGAAGAAAGCGAATTAAATTTAAACGTTGAAAAGGGTGCAGTCATCCAAGGTGTTGTAGTTAGCATCGATGACGACTGGGTAACTGTTGACACTGGCCTTAAATCTGAAGGCGTTGTTGACCGTGCAGAGTTCTTAAACGACCAACGTGAACTTGAAGTTCAAGTTGGCGATACTGTTGATGTTGTTGTTGAAGCACTTGACAACGGCATGGGTCAAACAGTTTTATCACGTGAAAAAGCAAAACGTGCTGAAACATGGACTAAACTTGAAAAAATCTTTGAAGATGGCGAAATCGTTACTGGTGTTATTTCTGGTAAAGTTAAAGGCGGTTTCACTGTTGACATCGGTCCAGTACGTGCGTTCCTACCAGGTTCTTTGGTAGACACTCGTCCTATCCGTGATACAACTCACCTTGAAGGTAAAGAGTTGGAATTCAAAGTGATCAAGCTTGATGCGAAACGTAATAACGTTGTTGTATCTCGTCGTGCTGTTATGGAAGCTGAATCTTCTGCTGACCGTGAAGCATTGCTTGCTCAACTTGAAGAAGGTCAAACAGTTACAGGTACAATCAAAAACCTTACTGATTACGGCGCGTTCGTTGATCTTGGCGGTATTGATGGTCTTCTACATATCACAGATATGGCTTGGAAACGTATCAAACACCCATCAGAAGTGGTTGAAGTAGGTCAGGAAGTTACTGTTAAAGTACTTAAATTTGATCGTGACCGTAACCGTGTATCACTAGGCCTTAAACAATTAGGCGAAGATCCATGGTTAGCAATCATGAGCCGTTACCCTAAAGGTTCTATTGTTAAAGCACGTGTAACGAACTTGACTGACTACGGTTGTTTCGCTGAAATCGCTGAAGGTGTTGAAGGTCTTGTTCACGTTTCTGAAATGGATCACACAAACAAAAACATCCACCCATCTAAAGTTGTTCAGATTGGTGATGAAGTTGATGTTATGGTTCTTGAAGTTGATGAAGAACGTCGTCGTATTTCTCTTGGTATTAAACAAACTCGTGCTAACCCATGGGAAGAGTTTGCTAAAAACCATGACAAAGGTGAAAAAGTTTCAGGTACAATCAAATCAATCACTGATTTCGGTATCTTTATTGGCTTACCTGGCGGTATCGACGGTCTAGTTCACTTGTCTGACATTTCTTGGAATGAACAAGGTGAAGAAGCTATTCGTCGTTACAAAAAAGGTGATACAGTAGAAGCTGTTATCCTTTCTGTAGATGCTGAAGGTAACCGTATCAGCCTTGGTATTAAACAATTGAACAGCGATCCGTTCAATGACTTCCTTGCTGCGAATGAACGTGGTGCGTTGGTTAAAGGTACTGTAACTGCTGTTGATGCTCGTGGTGCAACTGTTAAGTTGGCTGACGAAGTTGAAGCTCAATTGAAAGCATCTGAAATCAACCGTGATCGCGTTGAAGATGCGACTAAATTCTTGGAAGTTGGTCAGGAAGTTGAAGCTAAAATCATCAATGTAGATCGTAAATCACGTACAATTAATTTGTCAGTGAAAGCGAAAGAT
The DNA here is from genome assembly GCA_047605045.1 of Acinetobacter sp. GTDB lineage: Bacteria > Pseudomonadota > Gammaproteobacteria > Pseudomonadales > Moraxellaceae > Acinetobacter. The sequence continues at coordinate 1,590 of JASGGM010000161.1, forward strand.
GAAGCTGAAGAAAAAGAAGCTGTTGCGAACCTTCGTACAGCATCTACTTCTCAAGACAATGGTCCTAAGACTATTGGTGACTTGATCAAAGCTCAAATGAAGTAATTTTGCAAAAAAGTCGAAAATTAGTGTAACTAATTGATACTTTATATTTAATTACTGTAAGCGGTAGCGTAGTATAAGCATATTACGCTACCGTTTTGTATTTAAACGGGTTATTATCATTTAAGTGATAAATTGCTACGAATCAATGAGGTCATAGATGACTACAGAAGCTTTAAACAAATCTGATTTAATACAACGTATTTCTTTGAAAAATCCGCATTTAGCTGAACCTCTTGTTGAAGAGGCGGTTAAAATCATGATCGATCAAATGATCGAAGCTTTGTCATCTGATAATCGAATTGAAATTCGTGGATTCGGTAGCTTTGCTTTGCATCATCGTGAGCCACGTGTTGGTCGTAACCCTAAAACTGGTAAATCTGTTGAGGTTGCAGCAAAGGCTGTCCCGCATTTTAAACCTGGTAAAGCATTGCGTGATGCAGTGAATGAGTCAGTAAATAAATAATTAATATTTTACAAAGAGAGGGCTTATGCGTTTTATATTAGCCATTTTACTCATTGTACTATTTGTCTACGCATTGGCACTTGTGTTGTTAAATGGTACGCCTGTTTCAGTCGATTTATGGTTCACGCATGTTCCTGAAATGCGTGTTGGATTATTAGTTCTCATCACATTGTCTTTAGGTATTGTATTGGGTTTGCTGCTAGGCGTTCAAATTTTCCGTGTTTTCCAGAGCCATTGGGAAATAAAACGTTTGCAAAAAGAAATTCAAAGATTACATAAAGAAAATTTGCAGGCTGCACAATTGGCTGCTGCTGAAGCAGCATCAACAGCTCGACATGAAAAAACTGTGGTGGATATTCATTCAGACGGACAGAACCGTACGCCATTGTAATTCATATTTTCATTATCTATTGAATCGTATGATTTTTAGATGAGTAATAGCCTCTTATTTCATAAAATAAGAGGCTATTTTTATGCATAGTCATTTTCATGCTTTGTTCAAAATTATAATCATCATATAATTACTGCGACTTTTATGTGATGGAATTGAATTTGTGAGTATTATTGTCGCCTTAGATGCTAAAAGCCAATATGATGCTTTAACCATTGCTGATCAGCTTGATCCATCACTGTGCCGTGTTAAAGTTGGTAAAGAACTATTTACACACGAAGGTCCTGCGATTGTAAAAAATTTACATAGCAAAGGTTTTGAGGTCTTTTTAGATCTAAAATTTCATGATATTCCAAATACAACAGCGCAGGCTGTTTGTGCTGCGGCAGATTTGGGTGTATGGATGGTGAATGTGCATGCATCTGGTGGCCGCAAGATGATGGAAACATGTGTTGAGCGTTTAAAAGCAGGGAATTATCAAACACAACTTATAGCGGTGACTGTTCTAACTTCGATGGGATATGAAGATTTAAGAGAAATAGGTTTGGATGTGACGCCTGTCGAACATGTAAAGCGTTTAGCAACATTGACACAAGAATGCGGATTGGATGGGGTTGTTTGTTCAGCACAGGAAGCATCTATCTTACGTCAAATTATACATAAAGATTTTGCTTTAGTTACACCAGGCATTCGCCCTGAAGGTTCGAGTGCGGATGATCAAAAACGCATTGTAACACCTAAACAAGCAATGACAGATGGCTCTACTCATTTAGTCATTGGACGTCCAATTACTCGTTCTGCACAGCCTAGACAGATATTAAAGGACATTTTAGCAACGCTGGTGTAATGTTAAACTGTAAAAGTCATGTTTAGAAAATATTGCCAGAATAAACAATGATGAATTAAGAAATTTATATATGAATTGGATTCACTATCGTTATACGATAGTGAAGGTGAAAGGACTTCAAGAATGTCGAAGAAATTAGTATGACAAATTTAACTCATTTATCTCCAGCAGAACGTTATGCCCAAGCGATAGAGTCAGGGCAATTTATGCCAGATGATGCTCAAGCTCAGGCTGTTGCAGAACTAGATCGTACTTGGCAGGAATTGTGTGCAAATTACAACGCATCGCAAAGTTTTTTCGGACGATTTAAAAAACAAGCTGCACCTCAAGGTGTATATATGTGGGGTGGAGTTGGGCGCGGTAAAACTTGGTTAATGGATCAATTTTTTGATTCAATTCCTTTTAAACGCAAAACACGTTTGCACTTTCATCACTTTATGCAACATGTACATAAAGAGCTGAATAAGTTATCTGGTCAACAAAATCCATTAGATTTGGTTGCTGACAACATCTACAAAAATGCAGTCATTATCTGTTTTGATGAATTTTTTGTCTCAAATGTCACCGATGCCATGATTTTAAGTGATTTATTCCAAAAATTATTTAATCGTGGGATCACGTTAGTGGCGACATCTAATATTGCACCAGATGGACTATATAAAAATGGGATTCACCGTGATCGATTTTTACCTACGATTGAAATGGTAAAAACCCATTGTGTTGTGCTAAATGTAGATGCGGGTGTGGATTATCGTTTGCGTGTTCTGAAACAAGCACAGTTATTTAAAACGCCATTGAATGCTGAAGCAGAGCAATGGATTGCAGAAAGATTTTCAGCGTTAACGCAATCACAGCAAATTTCAAAAGATGCGATTGAAATAAATCATCGACAAATTGAAAATTTGGGACATAGTGGTGATGTGTTGTGGTGTGATTTCCGAGAGTTGTGTCTAAAACCTCGCAGTCCAGCTGATTTCATTGAGATTGCCAATACCTATAATACCGTTCTTGTCAGTGCAATTCCGCATTTAACAGATCAAATAAGTGATGCAACACGGCGATTTATTTATTTGGTTGATGAGTTCTATGATCGTGGTGTGAAATTGCTGCTAACTTCAGAAGATACAATTATTGAAATTTACAATGGGGAAAAGTTAGCATTCGAGATAGAAAGAACACGGTCACGTTTACTTGAAATGCAATCAGACGATTATTTGAATGCTGAGCATCGTCTTATTCAGGAAAGTACAGCAATCAAAAGTGAATAACTCAGATTGGTTTATGATTTGAGCTTCGAGTAAATCTAGATTTCAATTTTCTCAAAGATGGTGTGTTAAATTTAACCGCCATCAGTCTGATTAGAAATTCTATATTTTTCAACATTTATTTTTTAAATAGTGTTCAATTTTTAATTTTATACAATTTATTTTGCTAAATATATCTATTAATTTTATATTAAAAACATGGATTTATGATTCTAGCGCTAAATAAGAAAATTTTTGGCAGATCATTTAAACACTTTAGTCTAATTTCGAGAGTGTCAAAAAATTATAAACTATCATAATATCTAAAGCTTATAGTCAATTTGATGTTCAAGGTTTTTAGTGTCGAGATGGTCGGCTGTTTAGCATGGATTTGGCTATGAATTTGGTTTTTAATTATGCGCATTGCCTAGGCTGAAGTGTGAGGAATACTCTTACTTTGCTGTAATGCATCAATACACATCGTTGATATAAGTAGCTCAATTAGGAAAGACAATGACTGCACGCATTCAAAAAGGCAAATTAGCGATTGCTCAAACGCTATATGATTTTGTCGAAAATGAGGCTCTGGCCAATTCGGGTTTAGACAGTGATAAATATTGGCAAGAATTTGAACAAATTGTCGTCGATCTCAGCCCAAAGAATAAAGCTTTATTGGCTAAACGTGATGAGCTACAGGCAAAGATTAATGAATGGCACCGTAATAATACATTCGAGCTTGAATCTTATACAAAATTTCTGACAGAGATTGGCTATTTACAATCAGAAGTAGAAGACTTTCAAATTACGACTGAGAATGTTGATGAAGAAGTTGCGTTACTTGCTGGCCCACAGTTGGTTGTACCTGTGCGTAACGCGCGTTACAGTTTGAATGCTGCGAATGCGCGTTGGGGGTCATTATATGATGCTTTATATGGTTTTGATGTCATTTCAGAACAAGATGGTGCTGAAAAAGGCAAAGGATATAATCCTGTTCGAGGTGAGAAAGTCATTGCATTTGCCAAAAGTTTTTTAGATGAAAATTTTGCTTTGCAACAGGGTTCTCATGCAGAAGCAGTTACTTATACCATTCAATCGAATACTTTAACTGTGCAATTACAGGATCAGACTTATACGACTTTAAAAGAGAGTACTTTATTTGTCGGGTATAATGGTGATATTGCGCAACCAAAAGAAATT
>JASGGM010000162.1:0-5802 GCA_047605045.1 Acinetobacter sp.
AGATTGACCCCATCAAGCAAAAAAATTTCTTCGGCAATATTAATTTGCAAAACCCCTAATTTTGGCCAAAGTGTATCGACTTTAATAAACTCGGTATCAAGGGCATAAATCGGGTGTTGTCGCATTGCCTCTAAAACGGCATTTAGTTGTTGTTGTTGCTGAATAAATTGATACATGTGTATTCGATATGTTAAGTAAATATTTGTATGACGACAAAAATGCTGGTGTTTCGACTTATGCGATTTAAATATTGCTTGTGAAAACAATGCTTGTGAAAACAATTACGCATTTACATGATTAAATTATCCATGATTTTAATAGGCTTTTATACCTTTAAATCATTTTTATACAAATTTATGATTAAAAAAAGCGACTTTTAACAAAACCGCTTCATATTTTACCTAAAAGTTTGACACGATTTTTCTAACGCAGCTGCATTCGGTTATGTACAGCTTGACTGAGCGTGTGGCTATCGACATATTCAAGTTCACCACCCTGAGGAACACCTTGTGCAATGCGTGTAATTTTTATTGCTAAATGTTTACATGATTCTACAAGGTAATGTGCTGTAGCCTGTCCCTCAATCGTGGCATTGGTCGCAATAATAATTTCTTGTACCACACCATTTGACAAACGTTCAATGAGCGCTGGAATGCCAATTTCATCTGGCCCAATACCATCGAGTGGCGATAAATGCCCACCTAAAACATGATATTTACCTTTAAAACTGCCGCTTTGTTCAATGGCCATGACATCCGCGGGAGACTCAACAATACACAATACCTGCTCATCTCGGTCATTAGATGAACAAATGTCACATATTTCATTTTCAGTTAAGGAATTACAGATTATACAAGCATGAATGTAATTGGCAGCATCGTTTAATGCATGTGAAAGCAATATTGCACCCTCACGATTTTTCATCACCAAATGCAAAGCCATGCGTTGAGCCGATTTCGGCCCAACACTTGGTAAAATGCGTAATGCCTGAACAAGCTGTTCAAATCGTTGACTAAACACGCAATTTTTATCCTTAGAACAAGCCAGATAAACCTGGTGGTAAACCCATACCTGAATTTGCCACTTTCATTTTTTCTTCAGAAATCGCTTCTGCCTGACGCGCAGCATCATTCATAGCTGCTGCAATCAAGTCCTCAATCATATCTGCATCATCTTGCAATAAGTCAGGATTAATCTCGATACGTTTCACGACATGACGACAAGTCATGGTAACTTTGACTAGACCACCACCCGCTTCAGCTTGAACTTCTGTATTTGCAAGTTCTTCCTTCGCTTTTTTGATGTTGGATTCCATGTCTTTTTGCATACGTTGGGCTTGTTGCATCAACATATTAATATTCATCGTCTATCTCCAAAATCTCATTAGATCAAATCAAGTCCACGTTTTAAGTCGGCGATGATATCATGAATGTCTTCTAGTCCAACAGAAACACGTATTAAACCTTCACGAATCCCTGCTGCTTCTTTCGCTTCAGGGGAAAGTTTGCCATGTGTCGTGGTTGCAGGATGGGTAATCGTCGACTTGGCATCACCCAGATTTCCTGTAATCGAAATGAATTGCGTGCTATCAATCACTTTCCAGGCCGCATCTCGTCCACCTTGTACTTCAAAGGAAACAATACCACTGTTACCCGATTGTTGTTTTTTAGCCAATTCATAGCCAGGATGATCAGGCAACCCTGCATAATAGACATGCTCAACTTTAGGATGCTGTTGTAGCCATTCCGCCAATTGCTGTGCATTTTGCGAGTGTGCATTCATCCGCAGACGCAATGTTTCCAAACCTTTTAAGAATACCCATGCATTAAATGGACTCATAGATGGGCCAAGTGTACGAATGACACCAAAGACTTCTTCCAATAGTTGATGACCGCCCACGACCGCACCACCCAACGCACGGCCTTGCCCATCGATATATTTCGTGGCTGAATAAATGACTAAATCTGCACCTAATTTAATTGGCTGTTGTAAAACAGGTGTACATAAGGTGTTATCTACTGCCAATAATGCACCATGATCGTGTGCGATTTTCGCAAGCGCTGGAATATCAGCAATCACGGCCAAAGGATTCGATGGAGACTCAATAAAAAGTAATTTGGTTTCTGGACGAATCGCATTTTTCCATGCATCTAAATCGGTCAAATCGACAAAATCTACAGCCACACCAAATTTAGCAATATAACGTTCAAACAAACCTACGGTTGAACCAAAGACATCACGTGAACAAATGACGTGATCCCCTGCTTTTAGGTACGCCATAGTAACCGCCAGAATCGCCCCCATGCCTGAACCTGTTGCAACAGCACGTTCTGCGCCATCTAAAGCAGCGAGACGTTTTTCAAACATTGCTACTGTTGGATTGGTAAAACGTGAATAAATATTACCCGCTTCACGTCCTTGAAATTTGTTTGCAGCTTCTTCTGCATTGGCATAAACAAATGAAGAAGTAAGGAATACTGGCTCCCCGTGCTCCCCTTCAAAACTACGTGTATGCCCTGTACGAACAGCTAATGTATCTAATTGATATTGAAAATCGTCTTGTTGGCTCATGCTTTTATCTCTAGTGCAGATGCAATTAAAATATTGTCAATATTTTGAGCGCCCAACAACTGTCTGGTCAAGGTAAATCTTGCTTGCATGCGTAGCAATTGCACAATTATATAAAGGTGAACACATACATCTAAAACACGAATAAGCATATGAAGTATTTTGCTAAACAACCGCTGTCTTTATCGACTAGAAGGTTTTTTCAAATCGTCATTTAGTGACACAATAGTTCATCAATTCACCAACTTAGCATGAGGATAGCCACATGAATTGCTGTTATTCAACTGCCATCAAGAATAATTTGATCTTTTGTTCATGCGCGCTTGATCTGTTAAGCATCCCATGTAATGCTGTTTCCCGGCGGCACAATCGATAATTTTTAAGGAACATAAGGATTCAATTATGACAACTTCAGTCGCATTTATTGGTTTAGGTGCAATGGGCTATCGTATGGCGGCACATTTACCTAAAAAATTTAGTGATGTCCGTGTATGGAATCGGACTACTGAAAAAGCAGAACAACATGCGAAAGAATATGCAACTCAAGCCGTGAGTCTTGAACAAGCTGTACAAGCAGATATCATCTTTTCCTGCTTACCTACCAGTGCTGATGTTGAAAAATTAATAGAAAGTGTCGAGATTAAAGCTGGGGCAATTTGGGTTGACTGTACCAGTGGCGTTCCCGAAAGTGCTAAAAAATTGGCACAACAATTAAAACAAAAAGGTGTCGATTATTTAGATGCACCTGTTAGTGGTCAAACCATTGGTGCAGAAAATGGAATATTAACGGTCATGGTTGGCGGTGATGCAGCAGCTTTTGATCGTGCACTGCCTGCGATTGAACCTTTTGGCAAGCTGATTAAACATGTAGGCGAATCGGGTGCAGGTTTTGCAGTCAAAGCCATCAATAATATGTTAATGGCGGTTCATCTCTGTGCAGCCTGTGAAGGTGCGACCACACTCAAAGCACACGGCGTAAACTTACAAGAAGCATTTGAATGTATTAATGCATCAAGTGGGCAAAGCTTAGTGACTTCAAACACCTTGCCAACTCGAGTTTTTAATCGTAGTTTCCCACTCACGTTTGCCCTACCCCTGTTAACAAAAGACACAGGTATTGCTCTCGATTTAGTACGTGAGGCAAAGCTATCTGCTCCAGTCATTGCGTTATCACAAAGTTTGATTCAAGCTGCAAATGGAATTACTGAAGCAAATAGTGATTTCTCAACTGTCGCAAAAATGTATGAATCTTGGAGTAAACTTACAATCGAGTAAATTTCAGCCATTGAAATTACGCTAAACAATAGCCATATTAAATTGGAATATCCACATATTATGTTACATAAGAGGATCGACATGAAAAAGTTAAGCGCTGCGTTTATCGCTGCAATGATCGGCATCATCAGTATGAATGCCATTGCAGCAACGCCTGAACAGGAATGTCAGAAACTCCAAGATGATTCTAATTTAATTTATGCCTCAAAAGGCTATTGTTTCAGCGACCCTGCTGCCAAAGCAAAATATGGCAATCAAAACTGTCACACCACAAAGCCCAAATTTTCTGCAAAAGAGCAACAAAAACTTGACCAAATCAAGGCTCGTCAGAAAGAATTGAACTGTAAGTAAGTTCTCTAAAAGGATTGCATCATGGCATACGATGATCAAAATATTTTTGCAAAAATTTTACGTGGCGATATTCCGTCTATTAAAGTGTACGAAGATGACCGCGTTCTTGCATTCATGGACATCATGCCACAAGCCGAAGGTCACACCTTAGTCATTCCAAAAACCAAGGCTGTGACTTTACTTGACTTAGCTGCCGAAGATGCGGCATATACCATTCAAATTGTACAGAAAGTTGCCAAAGCAATTGAACAGGCACTTGAAGTAAAAGGTATTGTGCTAATGCAACTGTCAGGTGAAGCCGCAGGACAAACCGTCCCACATGTTCATTTTCACTTAATTCCAAGCTCCATTCACACATTGCGCCAGCATGCAGCAGAAATCGGTGACAAAGATAAGATTCAGGAAATTGCTGAAAAAATTCGTACAGCACTGTAATTTTTATCTTTAACCCAAACAACAAAGCACCACTTTCACAGGGTGCTTTGTTGTTTTAACTGAATTTGTATTTCGGTTACTTAAAGAAATTAGAAGCTAAATTGAGAACATTTTGAATTTCTGAATTTGCAGTAGTCTGATCTGTGTTTTCTCCTTTCGGTGTTAAAGAGTCAATCACTTGTGGTAGAACTGTTGATATTGCTGAATAAACATCAGATTTATCGGTTTGAGTTTGCTCTGCAACTGCTGCAATAGATTGATCATCAAACAACGATTGGATATGTTCTTTTTCGACATGTTCACTGTTCGATTGCGATGGATCCACCCAACTTTGTACTTGTTGACCTAAACCTGCACCTTTGAGTTGGTCTAAGGCAGCAGACAAACCACCTTGTTGTTGAATCCAGTTTAAAATCAAAGGAACAACGGCAATAAGTAAAGATTGCGCCCCTAAGCCAGTGCCATTACCACTATTGTTATTGCCCGTCACTTGGCCTAAAACGGAACCTAAAATCCCTCCCAGACCACCACTAGATGTACCTGACTGTTGTTGATTCCCACCCAATGAACCCAAAACGCCACCTAAAATACCACCCAAACCACCACTGTTTCCGCCTTGTTGTTGTCCCGAAACAGCCTGAGAAGCCAATTGTTCTAAAAGTTTTGCTAAATCTGACATATAAAATATCTCTGTGTATGTTTCATTTGAGCATAATCAAAAAATTGTCAGAAAACAAAATTTAAATTGTGTCATTTTATATAGCAAAAAATCCAAACTCACCAACTTAATTTATTGAAAATAAATATAATTTCACCAACGAAATTTATCCCAGTTTTCGGGATTAGCCCAAAATTTTGAGTTAAACCAATCTGGCACATGTTTATAGGTCAGAATGTTAAATTGCCACACCGTTATTTTGCTATCTTGTTGAGTACGATCTAACATTTGTGTTAACCCCAATGCTCGCATTAATTTCACATCGTTTTGCAAGCTGACAACCACTAAACGTTTGGCCATTAAATCTCTTAATTTCACCAGTAGTTGAGATTTCTGTACATCAGACAAATGCTGCAATTCATCTGTATCTAGCAAAACAAATGCTAAATCGTAACGTTGCGTAAAAGGCAGACTTAGTAACTCAGATGCGTTAAAATATTGCCACTGAATTTGTT
>JASGGM010000163.1:0-5782 GCA_047605045.1 Acinetobacter sp.
TGGTCATTGGAGGCGTTCATAATAGATCAACCATATTTGGGGAGGCTATCATTATAACCTGAGCGAGTTGAAAAATGAGAGGGTTGGAATTTAATCGTAATTAACATAGAAAATTACAGCTTATTTTCTAATTAACTTTTTCCTAAATATAAACATAAGTGAACAGAATATGAAATGTTGTTTTATATAAGCGATTGATTTTAGGTTGAACAAAGAGGTCTGTGAAGTTATTGTTAGGTGTATCATATTTAACATAATATTCATTATACGAAATGATATTAATTTTAACCCACAAATTACGCTTACAGCATTATTTTATGGTATACATAAAATTTAAAATCATCATTTACAACAAGCTTTCTAAACTTTTGAGGAATATTTCATTGAAGCCGCAAAGTATCCATATCGCTAACCGAAAAGACAAAATTGTTGGTACAAACTTTTGGGAACTCAAACCAGCCCAGAAGCAATTTTACCTCTCGTGGGATCGTGAAGCGAAAGTTGGACGTTTACTTTTACCCCAAGGCAAAACTAAAGCGACTGTTGTAGAAATAAATAAATCAAATTGGGTGGAAATTGAACAACAAAAAGATAAAATTGCATTATATTTTTACGATGATTTTCAAGAGTTTCCATTTGAAGTTCGCATTGATTTATCCAATACCGATCGTACTGAACTAACTTTTGGTCCCATTCGAATAGATGTATATTCAAATAAAGGCTGCTTATTTCAAATCGATGGTGAAATAATGCCTGAACAACCGCATCTCGAAATATAACCTGAATGCGGTTATTTGGACGATTTATATCCTTTAAATCAAGAACATACCCCCTGTGGAATGGGTGTTATTTTACCCTTCTCAAGAGAAATTAAAGAAACCGATATTCCCTGAATAACTTGAGATAATCCCTGATTCAGTGTTTTGACAGAGGCTATCATTCTGGAATCTTGGTTTTTAATAGGCAGAGAAAACTCCATTCGACAGCTAATTTGCTGTTTTGATAGAGTCTGAACATTATTTATCGTCTTTACTGTATTTGAAGATGGATCAATTTTTTTAATGCTCCACGAAACTGAAATATTAACCTTGCTTTGATTCGAAGTAGAATCATTCGGTTGAATAATGTCAAAATGCGAGAAATCGGTCGCTATTCTATAACCGACCTGATCACCATTCAGCCCACTATTATATCTATCTATAGCACCTAGCGAGTCTTGTAATCCTGCCGATAAACTATTGGTCAATTCTGAACCAAGTGTAGATGTCCAACGGTCGTTATCTAAAATTTTAGATTGTCCATTCGTCTCAAAATTGACAATAGGAACACGATTTAACCGATCTGGTAATGTAACAGGAAGCACTTCAATCATTCTTAAATTGGTACTTCTATTCGCATTCACTATAGGTTTAAGTGAATAGTAATGAGGCGTTGGCGAACTGGAACAACTTGCAATGAATAACATATTTGTTGCAATTGCTAAAAATAAGATACCTTTATCTAATTTAGATTTAAAAATTTTATTTTTTATCATCTTTAACCTCTGGTGATTTTCCTCGAATAATTGATTCTGGATGTTTTTCTATATAATCCGACATCAATTCAAGAGAAGCTGCGGCTCTCGTCATTTGTTGTAATGCTCTACGAATATCCTGTTGCATTGGTGCATCACTCGACAAAACACTTTCAGTAGATTTCATTGTTTTACGAACATCATTGAGGGTCGCTTGTAAATTTGGTGCAATCTGACCATCTAGCTGTTGAACCAATTGATTGGTTGAAGTAACAGCTGAATTCATGTTTTTCAAAGTTTTGCGAACATCCTGACCAATTTCTACTAAAGGAAATTTAGTTAATTTATCAGTAATTTCAGAAATTTGCTGCTGAATACTATTTAATTCCGTTTGCATTGTTGGAATTTCAATAACATGATCACGATGAACAATCATCTTAACGGGTTTTGCTTTAGGAAAGCGGTCAAGAGCAATATAATTTTGGCCTGTAACAATATTTCCGGTCCGCATTTGTGCGCGCCAACCATGATCTATAAAGTGCTTAAATATGTTTTCATCAGGACTTAATTCTTTTCCATTGTTAAGACGCGAAGGATAAATAACAGCATCTGCACGCATTCGAACTTCAGTATAACTCTGATTAAACTCAGCATTAATTGCGGTAACATTGCCAATTAAAATACCCATAAAATCTATTGGTGCACCTGCTGCTAAGCCACGTAAAGAATGGTCAAAATACATCACAATTTTGTAAGGTTTTCCATCTGGCGTTTTAAGAGCATCTTTACGTGTATCAAACAAAGCAAACGAGGATTGATTAGGTGCTGGTTGGCCATTCGAATTATCTGGATAATCAAATGCAACACCACCTGCAACAATACTAGCCAGAGATTGAGTATCCAGATTTAAACCTGAAGCGTTAAGGCTCACATCAATACCACTTGCTTGCCAAAAACGAGCATCTGTTGTAACCAATTTATCATAAGGTGATTTTATAAATGTTTGAAGCTCTACATTTTTTCCATCTGCTGCTAAATGAAAAGCGGTAATTTGTCCGACTTCTATTTTGCGATAATAAATGGGTGATCCAATATCTAAAGATCCTATATTACTTGCCTTTAAGAAAAACACTTTACCTGGCACATCGGATTGAATCACTGGCGGTGTTTCCAGACCTTTAAACTCAAGTTGTCTTTCATTCGATTTACCGCCATCGACTTCAATATAAGAACCCGAAAGTAAGGTTTCTAGGCCAGATACACCACTTGTACCAATTCTTGGGCGTACAATCCAGAAACGAGAATCTTTAGAAGCAAAATTATTTGCAGCTTTCGTTAATTCAATTTTAGCAAGGACATGCGTGTTATCTTCAGAAAGATTAATCTCTTTCACCAACCCAATATTTACTTGTTTATAACGAACATTTGTTTTACCCGCCTCAAGTCCATCTGCTGTTCGAAAAGACACTTCAATGGTCGGGCCAGTTGCTAAAATAGCTTTGACGGCCAAGGACAATGCTACAAGTAATGCAACAATCGGTATAATCCAAATTAAAGATGGCCGCCACTTCCCTTTCCTAACTGAAGGTTCTGGCAAGGAACTATTGGCTGAAGTATTTTCGTTCATAAAAGTGTTCTTTTATTTAAGTGAGTTGGAATAACTTTTGTTCAATGGTAATTGAATTCCTGAATTGGAATTTAAAGATGCTCCTTGTTGATTGTCCCAAATCATTCTAGGATCAAAACTCATAGATGCTAACATGGTTAAAACAACGACAGTACAAAAAGCGACAGAACCCGAACCTGCTAGAATGGTGGCTAATGAATGAATTTGCACAAGTGCCGTAAGTAATGCAACAACAAAAACATCAATCATAGACCATCGTCCAACAAATTCGACGATTCGATAAAAAATAGCACATTGTGATGGAGAAAAATTCCAGCGTTTCCACCTTTTTATATACACTGTTATTATTAGAAAATATAAGATAACAAGTTTCAATAATGGTATAAAAATACTCGCTGTAAAAATTACAATAGATACAAAGTAATCTTCACTTTTCCAAAAATAGATAACCCCACTCATAATCGTATCTTGCTGACCTCCAAGTATGGAGTCGGTGATCGTCATGGGTAACAAATTGGCAGGAATATATAAAATAGTCGCTGCAACTAAAAAAGCCAGCGAACGATCCAAGCTATGAGGTTGTCTAGAATGTAATACGCTATAACAACGTGTGCAGCTTAATTTAGTATCAGTAAAATGATTAAGTTTTCCACAACAATGGCATCGCACTAAATTTAATTCAATTGCACGTAAATTTTGATGTGAACATAGTTCATTGTTTAAATTTTGGGGCTTATTCAATTCCTGCAAAGTAATCTCCGATCTAATTCATCCCAAAGGTTGTGAATACTGATTGAGGAAATATAAACAAGTAACACACTCAGTATGCCAAATGCCCACAGTGCAATTCCTGGAAGTACCATCACCATCCCAGATAACTTCACCAATGTCACCAAAATACCAATAACAAATACTTCTATCATCCCCCAAACTCTAAAAATATGTAATATTCGAAAAGCATAAATAAGCAAAGTATTATATGATTTAAAAAAATGAATAAATGTTAAAATATAAACAAATATCACCAAGTTTAATAATGGTACAATGAAGGTAGTAATCAGAATAATAACGCCAACCAAAAATTTATCCGTTTGGAACATTGCTTGTGCCGCACCGAGTAAAGTTGTTTGAGATACACGGCCTTGTAATTCAATTGTAACGATTGGAAAAGAATTGGCAATTATAAAAACAATGAGCGCTGTAATAACCAATGCAAGTAATCGATTGAATGATTTCACATGCTGGTATAATTCAGCATTACATTGCTGGCAATACGCTCTTTCACCATTTTTTAGTGCTACATAATGGTATAAAGCATCACATTCTTCACAGCAGACTAGGTTGTCAAGCTCCAGATGCCCAGACAAGCGTAAAGACTCTTGATTTCGACCTGATTTCATCATAAATATAGTTATTCTTAACCTGAAATACATCAATCTTAATATTAGTTTTTATATTAAAAATAGCAAAATAATCAACATCTTTTTAAATATAAAAACACCACCTTTTTGTATCTATTTGTTTTTTAAAAGCACTTTTCATGCACAATTAAATAATTATATTATATTTCACGCACTCAATTACTTGATTAATTACATAATTTTTACTTTATGATTGATTCTTTCATTGCTCCATTATTTTTTTATACATTAAAATAAATTAGATCTATTACCAATACTTTTTCATTCACCCCACCGACATTGGATTCTTTAGCAAATTATCTTGAAAAATTTGTCGTTCCCCTCTTACAATAGTAAATGATTTACATTTACTTATCTATTGATTAAATATTGTTCCTTATATCTTTAAAAATTTAAGTGAGGTTACCAATGGCAATAACGAATGAAGACCTACGTAAAGCTGGGCTCAAAATCACCCTGCCTCGTATAAAAATTTTAGAAATTCTTGAAAAATCCTCACAACGACACTTAAGTGCCGAAGATATCTATAAAATTTTGTTGGAGAATGGCGAAGATGTAGGTTTAGCAACAGTCTACCGTGTCTTAGCTCAATTCGAAGTGGCAGGAATTGTACAACGCCATAATTTTGATGCTAATTATGCTGTGTTTGAAATTAAATCTGAAGATTCTCATGATCATTTAATTTGCCAAAACACACTACAAATTATTGAATTCACAAGTCCCGAAATACAAAATATTATTCAAAAAGTAGCTTTGGAACATAATTTTAATGTGAAAGGTCATTCTCTTAATGTATATGGCTTTATTCATGGTTCTGAGAAAACATGAGCAATGAAAGTACTTCAATGCAATAAAACATAGGCTAAATGCCTATTGTTAATACTGCTTTTTGAATCATTTTTCAGGTTTACCAAGTCAAACTAAAGCGCAGAAACTTTTCTGCGCTTTAATTAAAAATAATTTCATGCAATTTCAAGTCATGAAGTGAATAGCGATTTTATCAGTAACCTACAGTAAAACGCTGCTGTAAATGTTGCCCATTTTCAAGTTCATCTACCAATGCCACTGCAAAATCTTCGGCAGAAATACGACTCACATCTTCAGTCACAATAAGTTCATCCTGCCCTATTTTAAACTCGCCTGTTCTTTTACCAGGGGCAAATTCAGCAGATGGAGATAAATATGACCAGTCAATTTCGGAATGTTCTTTAAGCGTATTTA
>JASGGM010000164.1:0-5750 GCA_047605045.1 Acinetobacter sp.
GCATAATTGTTGCTACATTAATCAAAAAAAAATTTAATTTTTTTTTAATGTAGCCTAGTTGACATGCATAAGTATTTGATATTTATTGTTAATTTAATTGGGTTAAAAAATGATCAATCCGTGGGTAAGCCTTAATTTTAGATGTGAAACAACTGTCAAGCCTGTATAAATCCACAATTTTATCCACAGCTTTTGTGGAAAACCATGTAATACTTTAAATTAAGTTGAAATAATAAACACTTGGCTTTTTTATGGGCGATTTCTTCCAGATTATGACAATTCGCCTGCATTTTGATGACATGAAAAATATTGCAATAATTTAAATTGTAATGATGCGAAAAATGGCTGGATCAGCTAGAATTGCCCAATATTTTTTTAAGGGTGAATCTTGTCTATGTACTCGCCAGTTGAGTCCAACCAAGGATTTAATTTTAAACCTGAACTTCCTACAAGTTCGGCTTATTATCGCTTGCTCAAAAAATTACGTCGCCAAGTGGGGCATGCCATTCGCGATTTTAAAATGATTGAAGATGGCGATAAAGTCATGGTTTGTATTTCTGGAGGGAAAGACAGCTACACTTTATTAGATATTCTTTTGCAATTTAAACGAATTGCTCCGATTCAGTTTGATGTTGTGGCCGTAAATCTTGATCAAAAACAACCAGGGTTTCCTGAGGATGTGTTACCAAGATATCTGGAAGAAAATAACATTCCATATTATATTTTGGAAAAAGATACTTACAGTATTACCAAACGCCTTACACCAGAAGGTAAAACCTATTGTGCTGTTTGTTCACGGTTACGTCGCGGTTCGCTTTATGGTTTTGCTCAGGAAATAGGTGCTACAAAAGTAGCTTTAGGACATCATCGTGACGATATTATTGCGACTTTCTTCCTGAATTTATTTCATGGTGGTAGCTTAAAAGCAATGCCGCCAAAATTATTATCTTCGGATAAAAAAAATATCTTGATTCGTCCTTTAGCGTACGTTGAAGAGAAAGACATTATTAAATATGCAGAAATGCGTAAGTTTCCAATTATTCCGTGCAATCTGTGTGGTTCTCAAGAGAATTTACAACGTGCAATGTTGAACGAAATGCTTCGTGAGTGGGATAAACAATATCCAAAACGTTTACATAGTATTTTTGGCGCGCTACAAAATGTTTCTCCATCACAACTTGCCGACCGAGACTTATTTGACTTTGAAGCATTAGATGATCAACGGGTATTTGATTTAAAAGATCCTGATGAAATCAAAAACCGATTAGATGTGGTGAATCTGAGTTTTGCCGCTGGTGAATGATGACCACCCAGTTTAATTTTATTATTTTGTTGTAGAAGAGCATTTAGGTGCTCTTTTTTTATATATCATGCAATAAAATTTGTTCAATAACTAAAAGATTGTCTAAGTGCACATTTTGTAGTGTTTTATGTATTGTTTGTAAGATGGCTAGCCAGTGAGCAAAAAAATTTCTTTAATAAGATCAGATCATGTTATAAACGTGATGTTAACAGATCAATGATGTCTTAATATTTTAGTTATGCATCTTAGGAATATACAATTTAGAGGATAAAACATGCCTGCTTTTCTATCAGAAGATTGGTTTTCTACCGTAGAGCAACTGACTGCCCAAGCAGGAGAATTGAATTTGCCACCGGCCTTACAAAATTTAGCGATTAATCTTGTCGTTGTGGATGGTGGTGAAAATACTGAACTTTCTTTAGAAGGTGGTAAAATTCAAAAAGGTTTGGCGGAAAATGCAAAAACCACATTAAACATGGATGCAGAAACATTACGCAAAGTTTTTCTTGAATTTGATTTGACTGCTGCAATGCAAGCATTTATGACGGGTAAAATAAAAGTTCAGGGTGATATGTCACAGTTAATGGCATTACAGACGGCTAAACCAAGTAAAGAACAGAAAGATCTGTATAAAAAAATTTTAGAGAATACGGTTTAACAACCGTACCATGATTCCAAAGGTATATCCAACGTAGGATGTACCTTTGCTCAATACAATATATTTAATGATTAAAATATTTAACGATTAAACATTAATGGTCGTACTCGATTGAATATGCTCTAAATAAGCACGAATGCGAGTTACATACTGCAAGGCTTGTCTATAACGTGCATTTGAAGTGCTATGCTGTTGCAGATATGCATATAAATTTACCCATTTATTGGGATCAATATTTTGTTGAGTTAACTGCTTTTGAATTAATGCAACTGCACCAGGGCCCATATTATAGGCAACCAAGGCAAACCAGTGCCGATCAGGCGTTGCAATATCACTATATTGTTCGAGCAAAGAATCAAAATATTTAGCACCGCCCTGAATACTTTGTTCGGGATCACTACGATTCGCAATCCCCATCGCTTTTGCTGTATTGTCAGTCAGCATCATTAAACCACGCACACCTGTTGGTGAAATTGCATCAGGTTTTAAATATGACTCTTGATAACCCATTGCTGCCAACATTTGCCAATCCAAGTTATACTGCTGAGCTGCGCGTTTAAAACTCGCCCGATAAATGGGCATACGTTTTTGCAGATTTTGTTCAATACTTTGCCAAGACTCATCTTCAACCACATTGTGATTATAAAAAGATGCAAGATGATTCATGGAGCCATCCATTTTCGCTTGACACGTAAAACCACTTGCCGTTTGTGCTAGAGGGTCTTCAGCATCTTTCATCACAATGTTCAATTGACTATCCAAGCCATTTTTTTGTAGCGTGTTAAAGTCGCCACAACTGGCATCAAATGTACTGAGATGCATACGTTCAATACTATATGAATCAGCATTGGTTAAAGCGAGATTTGCCTTGCCATTTTTAACCCAATTCAATGCTGTTGCGTTGTTATCGACAATTTTAAACTCAAGATTTACATTCAGGCTTTCTGCATAATTCCGCATCAGATCATAGCCAAAACCATGAAGGTATTGACCATCATCATAGACAGTGGTGCTGTTTTTCACTGCAACAACGGTTAATGTATTTTGATCAAGAACCTGTTGATATTGATTCGTGGTTTTGTTGGCATTGATTGCCAAAGGTACCATTGATAGGCTAAATGCTATTAATTGTACAGGGAGAGAAGTGGCAAGCATTTTAAGGCTAAAACGCCTTGTGCCCGCCAGTGAAACGATGTGCATGGAGACTCCGCGACAAAAAGATTAACTACCCAATATGGTCGTGTTAAAGTCGAACCAATTAGTTTGCTAAAGCAGTTGGGGGCAGTCATCGGTCATTTATGAATGACGAGATTAAAGAAGATAATTAAGTATCTTCATAAAATGAAGATCAAAAAACAGACGAAAATTTCAGGAAGTTGCGCATAATATAGACATAAAAAACACTTGTCAAATTTTTGCACTCATTTTCGATGTGTATCTCTAAGGTGTTGCTCATTGTAAAGTGAACGCATCCTATAAAGATGAAGAAGATGTAAATTTATGCTGGACTATTTTTTTAGATAAAAAAGAATGATTTTTTAGATATTATATATTTGAAATTTAATATTTTTATATAATTTCTAGTGTGCTGGAGCATTTGGATTTTCTTTACTTTACTTGTAAGTATTCCGTTTTTCATGCACTAAAATTCATTTTTCATCTATTTGATACAGAATGCTTAATATATACCAGACTTTCTTTCCTTGGGGAGTTATGGCAATGATTTCATCATCTACAGACTTACCCAAACAAGCTTTTGCCATAGGTGATTTAAGTGATATGTAGTCTTTACGACCATATATTTCTTCGTCACCGACAATTCGAAACTCAACAATTTCTCCTTCATCATTTTCAAGTTTTACCCAAGCGCCAAAATAAGCTTTACCTTCTTGATCGGGGTGATACTCAATTTTATGAGCGACTTCGAATAATTTGGTCAGGTATCGGATACGGCGATCAAGTTCTCGAAGTTTTCGTTTATTGTAATGATAATCCGCATTTTCTGATCGATCGCCAAGACTTGCAGCCCAAGACACTATTTTGGTAATTTCTGGTCGTTCTACACGAACAATATGATTGAGTTCATCTTGTAAGCGTTGATAGCCTTCCGCTGTTAAAAGTTTACGTTCCACAAGTAATTTTTTCCATCAATATAGTGAATGTAGTGCCAAAACTAATTTTAAGATGGAAAATGGGATCATCGCTAGTAATTCATTGCCCAGCCATTTAAGAATGGTTTGTCTGTATTAAATTTGAACATTTAAATGTACTTTTAAAAAAAGAATTTGCCAATTGAAAGTTTCACTTATATGATAGCGCACATTGGAAGCGTGGCAGAGCGGTTTAATGCACCGGTCTTGAAAACCGACGAGGGTGTGAGTCCTCCGTGAGTTCGAATCTCACCGCTTCCGCCAAATTCAAAAAAGAGCAGTTAAATCATTAACTGCTCTTTTTTTTATCAAAATATTATATCTTGAAATAAAGTTATCTATATAAACGGCTTATTTTATGCAATACCCAATAGAACTGGGTATTCCAGAATACTAAAACAATAAGTTGGGAACTTTCATAACAATTAAATCTACTGCAATTGGGTGGTTGTAGTTTGCAAGTGTGGATAAGCATTTTTTAATACATTTTTTGATTCTTGGCGGCAGATCTTTTATGTAAAGCAATGATGTTCGCACGTTCGTAAAAAGTGAATTCATTTATGAGACTGAAAATAACATAAGGGCACGACCATGATTAGGTGGAATGGAAAAACCAGACCGTGAATATCAGAATAAAATTCTATCTTGAACAAATCATCAGTCAAAAGTATTTTAACCATTGTTTTTAAAAGAATTTTTAATTAAAAAACTATTTTTTTTCACTTATAAAATTAATCATGATAATTAATTCTTAAAATTATCTTAAAAAGTTGTTGTTAACAACATTTCTAAGATGATATGTTAAAGCATGTAAAAAAATCTTCTGAAATTATTCACAATAGATTTGGTTGAGGGAATGCAATGCAACAAAGAGCGATAGAGTCTGATGCACAGATGGTACGCCAAACAATTTTGTTGCTTTGTGAAGGGGGCGTTAAGTCAGTTACGCTTGAGGCTGTTGGAAGGCGTGCAGGTTATAGTCGAGGGTTGGTCACGCGACGTTATGGGTCTAAAGATCAATTACTCATACGCGTTCTGGATTATCTTAACGCATGGTGTGTGCAATCTATGCGGAATGCCACTATGCAAGAAGATGGTATTGCTGCGATCTTTATAAGCATTAGGGTCGCCATTTCTTGTATCCAATCACATCCTGAAAACTATCGTGCACTCTTTATTTTGTGGGCCTATGGTCTTGAATCTAATTCGATTGTCAAAGCTGAATTAGTGCAATTATCCCAAAAAAGTCGTGCGATGCATCGGAGCTGGTTAATTCAAGCCCAAGAGGCGGGGGATATTTCTCTGAATGCAGATCTTGAACTGATTCTGGATGTGATTATTAGCCAATCCATTGGTTTGTTTAATCAATGGCTATTAGATCCAGATTTTAGAATTGAAGATCGACTTATGCATTTGATGAAAGTCCAACTTTTTCTCATTTTAAAGTATGAAAGTTTTTATCAAGAATCACAATATTGGGGGGCATAGATCATGCATTCTCGCAAAGCGCAACATCGTGGTGTATTCAAAAGTATCTTATTTTCAGTGTTTACGGGTTCGGTTGGTGTTGCACAGGCTGAATCTAAGATGGAACCTCCTGACTTTTTACCCAAACCGACGACGCCTGAGGCGTGTGTGG
>JASGGM010000165.1:0-5602 GCA_047605045.1 Acinetobacter sp.
AATATGATGAGTTACAAATCTTAAAATAAGAGTTACTTAATGATTACTTACAGACACATTCCATTCTCTGTGAAATTACTAACCGTCGTGGTTCTAGCAACTCTCTATCAAACATCCGAGGCAGCAGCGGATGTCACACAGACCAATGAAGATGTAAAATCTTTAGACACTATTGTTGTCACTGGAACCCGTTCTTTTAAACGTTCAGCAACAGAATCC
This sequence comes from Acinetobacter sp., assembly GCA_047605045.1. Classification (GTDB taxonomy): domain Bacteria; phylum Pseudomonadota; class Gammaproteobacteria; order Pseudomonadales; family Moraxellaceae; genus Acinetobacter. The sequence goes on from JASGGM010000165.1 coordinate 220, forward strand.
TTACAGCCGATCGATGTCATCAGTGCTGAAAACTTGGTGCAACGTACAGGTAGCACGGAGTTGGCAACTGCTCTATCGCGTATTATCCCATCGATTAATTTCCCCCGACCCACTGTCGTAGATGGCACAGAATTGGTACGTCCAGCACAGTTAAAAGGCTTGTCTCCCGATCATGTTCTGGTTTTAGTCAATGGTAAACGACGCCATACAGGGGCTTTTGTTAATTTGGGTGGAACAATTGGACGTGGTTCATCACCAACGGACTTGAATGCAATCCCAATTTCTGCAATTAGCCGTATTGAAGTATTACGCGAAGGCGCAGCCGCCCGTTATGGTTCCGATGCTATTGCTGGGGTCATTAACATTATTTTGAAATCAAATCCAACTCATGGTGAAGCGGGTATTAAATATGGGGGTTACAAAGCAGGCGATGGAGAACAAAAACAATCTTACATTTCTGGTGGAACACATCTAGGCGAAAACGGTTTTGCCGTTTTTAGTGGTGAATGGAGTGATAGTGGATATACCAACCGCGCGGGTTATGATTTTCGGGATTCATCATCAACGACTTATGGTCAACGTACCTTCAGAATTGGCGACCCCAAAACCGATGAAATCAAAGTCGCTTTAAATGCAGGTTACGATTTTAATGATGCGGTACAAGTTTATGGATTTACAACCTATAGTCGTCGCAATGCAGAAACGGCCGCATTTTATCGCTTAAGTAACTCATCAAGTAATGTTACTGCATTATTCCCCAATGGATATTTACCAATTATAGAAGCTCAGATTGATGATTTTTCCGTCGTTGGTGGCATAAAAGGTCAGCTTGGTGAATGGAAGTATGATACTTCAATTGATTATGGTTTAAATAAATACGATTTTGGTACGCGCACGATTAATGTAGATTTATATAACGATACGGGAAGCACACCTTTTTCATTTCACAACGGTGTATTACAAAATAGTCAAACCGTCGTAAATTTAGATTTAAGTCGAGATATCGAAAATTCATTTTTGGCTTCCCCGCTTTCTGTGGCTTTCGGTGCACAATACATCAATCAGGTGTACACAATTAAAGCAGGTGATCCTGATTCTTATTATGGAAGTGGTTCTGTTGGTTTGGCTGGCATACGCGCAGCAGACGCTGGCAGTTGGTCACGTGATAGTTATGCAGGTTATATCGATATAGAAGGAGATATTACGCAGAAACTCACTGCTTCAGCAGCATATCGACATGAATATTATAATGATTTTGGCAATACAGACAACGTTTCATTATCGCTACGTTATGCGTTCAAGCCTAGTTTTGCTGTTCGGGGAACAGTTTCAACAGGGTTCCGTGCACCAAGTTTAGCGCAGCAATATTATACACAAACCTCATCACAACTTGTGAATGGCTCGATTGTAGAAGCAGGGACCTTTCCTGCCAGCAGTCAAGTTGCTAAATTACTGGGTGCTGAAGATTTAAAACCTGAAAAATCTAAAAATTATACGGTTGGGTTTGTCTTTAAACCCAATGATCAATTTTATTTAACGGTCGATGCCTATTTAATTGATATTAAAGATCGGATTAGCCTGTCTTCAAATATTTCTGCCACTTCACAAACTGTCAAAGATTATTTGGCAGCCAACGGGATTACCGATACAAGTTTTAGCACTGTTCGTTATTTTAACAATGCTGCGGATACCCGAACAATCGGCGTCGATGTTGTTGCAAGCTATCAATGGAAACCCTTTAAATATGGTGAACTGTCTACCTCACTGGCCTATAATTTCAATCGGAATAAAGTCACCCATGTCGATGGTAATCCAGCAATACTCAATGCATTGGGCATCAATTTAACGCGTTTAGATCGCCGTGAGCAATATGGGCTTTTGGCCGGAAGTACACCTGAACACAAGCTGAGTTTAAGCAATGACTGGAAGTTTGGTAATTTTCTACTGAACACCAATCTTACCCGTTATGGCAGTTATATCTCAATTCAAAATGTAAACACCAGTGGTCTTCTCGATCAAAAATTCTCTGCAAAATGGCTACTCGATTTAGCATTGTCCTATCAACTTAAAAATTGGACATTCACTGTGGGCAGCGACAATGTCACCGACGAGTACCCAGACAAAAGTTATTATGTGAATTCGACCAGTGGTAATTTTCTATATGGTCAATATTCACCATTTGGATTTAATGGTGCTTATTATTACGGAAAAATTGCCTACCGCTGGTAAGTTCGCTTAAGTGAACAGCATTTAGATTGGCACATCAGCTTTACATACCGTGGAGATCGAGTTTATCGCTCGGTCTCTTTTTGATTTTCTTTACCATCTACAACAGTCTACAACAGTTCAGTTTTTAACTGCCATCCCCTATAATAGCCGCACATTGTTGTGTTGGAACACCTTATGACTCAAAAGATTCAAGCCACTGACATCACGGAAGAAGAAGCCCTGAATGCGGTATTTTTCCAGCGAGCAGATGAATTTATTAAACTTGCGAATGAGTTTTGTCGCCCTGCCGCGGGCAAAAAAGCTGAACCTGCCGAATTACGTGGTCAAGTGAGCGCAGCAATGCTATTTTCTACAGCACGCTTTAATACATGGGTGGCTGCTAATAATTTCAAAGATGGCGAAGAAATGCGTGCGGCAAAAGAGCAAGTTGTCTCTTATTTAATGCAGCAATTCCATATGATGCTAGAAGACAATTTTGATGAGTATTGTGATCAATTCGAAAACTACCTTCGTTTTAGAAAAAATGAAGAGTTTCATGCGCATAAACATGATCACCCGCATTAATTCAAAAGATTGACTGTATAAAACAAGGGCGTTGATTATTCAACGCCCTTATAATTTTAGTCAGCAATTTTATTCAACAGCTAAATTCTAAAATATTTTAAAATTTCGGCTCTGGTTGTGGCTGCCCATATTGATCCGCCATCACCTCTACAAAATATTCAGGTTTAATGTATTTTTTGATCGCTGCATTGATATCCGCTGTAGTCAATTGTGCATAAGCTTGATCACGCTTGGCTCTTTCTAGCATCGTTTCATTTCTTTCCAGCTGATAATTCAACATGTTTTGAATCTTACGACTATCACCCAGTAAAGTTGAACGTTTTTTCATAATTTCTGCTTTTGCTGCTTCTACTTCAACATCTGTTACACCACGTGTAATTAAGTCTTGTAAAACAGTATGCACACCTTTCGATACCTGATCTGCTTTACCAGGGGTATATTGCGTAATAATTTTAAGCGTTCCTGCTGAAGAATAACTACCCAGTGAAATACGGCTACCAAAACCATAAATCAATTGCCGTTTTTCACGCAATTCTTTTCCAAGTCGTGAATTAAGCTGTGACCCACCTAAAATTTCACTTAAGACATAGAGTGCAGGTGCATCAGGGTCTTTATCCCCTACATTAAGTTCCATTTCACTTAAATAATAGCCAAATTCACGGCGCTCTGCCAAAGCATGAACTTTCTTGGCTTGAACAGGTTGATAAACCGAAGTTATGCGTTGATATGGCTGTACGGAATCCCATGCAGTGAAACTAGTTTGTAAAAACTGTTGCATTTGTTCAGGCTGAAACTCGCCAGTAATTGCGATTTGAGCATGATTGAAGCCAAATAATTGCTGGTAGAATTGTTTAACTTGCGCGTTACTTAATTGTTGCCATTGTTTCTTTTCCAAAGCGGGTTCACTGTGAAAGCGTATGTCCCCTGCAGGATAATGTTCAGTTAACCGATCTAAAACCAGACTGGCGACAGTTGCTGGTTCGGTGTATGGACGATCTAACGCAGCCAAATTTTGTGATTTTGCTAAATCAAATTCCGACTGGCTAAAGGCAGGTTGTTTTAACAACCCCACAATAAATTGGAAGTAATTATAAAAATGTGCTTTATCTGCTTGAACCGTAATGGTCATCCCTTGTAAATCATCATCGATATTAAAAGCGCCATTGGCTTCAATAGTTTTATCTTGAATATCTTGCAAGGAGTGCTTCACTGAACCACGGGAAAGCAAATAAGTGGTCATTTCCAGAATTTCGGCTTTATTTTTCAGTAAATTTTCATTACCAAAATCTAAGGTAATTTTCGCGTAAACCTGATCGTCTGGCGTTGCAACAGGATAAAAAGCATAGCGCATACCATTTTTCAATGCACCACGTTGAATTTTTGCATCAATGCTTTGATATTGCGGTGCTGCACTCTTGAGATAGCTCTCGGTGTCTTGCTGATAACTTTTCACATCTTTTAAAGGCTCAGCTTCCTGATCTGCACCCTGCTTTTGCTCAGCAGCAATCGCTGCTGCTTTCGCCTGCATCGCTTTCTTTTGGTCCTCTGGTGTTGGTAGGACATCAATCACAATTCGATTCTTTGGAATAAAGGTTTGCTTGAAAGCCTGATTAATGTCAGCGACAGAAATGTTCTGAGCAGCTTGCTGCTCTTTAAAGAAAGCATCCCAACGACCTTGTTTTTTCACGACATATTGCGTCAGAATGTTAGCCATGCTCGATGAACTATTCAAGGTATTGGTCAAGCCATTTTTCAACATATTTTTAATACGTTGTACATCTGCCGAATTAAAATCCTGTCCTTGTTCCACATCCTGAATCAGTGCTTGTTCAAGTTTCTTTGCATCATGTTGTGGCGAATATAATGCAACTGCATTCACCATATTATACGCAGGATTCAAATTGACAAATAAACCTGCATCAATTGCCTGACCACTAACCACTAACTTTTTATACAACACACCATTGGGCTGTAAGCTATATAGATAAGGTGCAAAGGAAAGCGCAATCGATTTTTCATCTGATGCTTTATCCAAATAAAGCGTTTGCTTGAGTAAGTTACTTCCTTTCTTTTCTACAAAATGGCGCTGTGTCACTTTGTTCATGTCTAGAGGTGCGACTGGTGCAGTTTTTGGAATTGACCTTGCAGCAATCGCAGAAAACTTTTGATCAATCGCTTGTAGAACCTGAGCTTTGTCGAATTTACCCGTTACCACAATTACAGCATTATTGGGTGCATACCATGTTCGATAGAACTGTTGTAACTCATCCATCTTAATTGACGTTAATTCATTTAAATCACCAATCGGGAGTCGACCCAACGACGTATTGCCATACGCGGCTTTCATTAATTTATCACTGGTTTCTACCCCAGGTTGATCCATACGCATTTCGCGTTCACGGCGCACAATTTCTATTTCAGAAGGTACATTTTTTTGTTGTAATACCAGTTGATCCATACGTTGCGCTTCTAAGCCAAGCACATGTTGTATAGCACCCAAATCTGGACGTAAGGTATTGGTATAAACGGTTGAATAATATTCTGTATAGGCATTATTCGAAGTTGTATATTGATCTAACTGACGACGAAA